>URKL01000302.1 GCA_900548485.1 uncultured Succinatimonas sp. | reverse complement strand
TATTCATTGACAATATTTATCGTTATACATTAGCTGGTACCGAGGTTTCTGCTCTGTTAGGACGTATGCCTTCAGCTGTAGGCTATCAGCCTACATTAGCTGAGGAAATGGGTGTTTTACAGGAGCGTATTGCTTCAACAAAGAAGGGATCTATTACCTCTGTTCAGGCTGTATATGTACCTGCTGACGATTTAACAGATCCAAGCCCTGCTACAACATTCGCTCACTTGGACGCAACAATCGTGTTGTCAAGACAAATTGCTTCCTTAGGTATTTACCCAGCAGTTGATCCTTTAGCTTCAACTTCACGCCAGCTTGATCCTTTCGTTGTTGGTAAGGATCATTATGAAGTAGCTCGTGGTGTACAAACTGTATTACAACGCTATAAGGAATTGAAAGACATTATTGCCATTTTAGGTATGGATGAACTTTCAGAAGACGATAAGTTGGTTGTATCAAGAGCTCGTAAGGTTGAACGTTTCTTATCACAGCCGTTCAGTGTTGCTGAAGTATTTACTGGTACCCCTGGTAAGTATGTACCACTTAAAGAGACAATTCGTGGCTTTAAGGGAATTATTAATGGCGATTATGATAACCTGCCTGAGCAGGCGTTCTATATGGTTGGTTCTATTGACGAAGCAGTAGAAAAAGCTAAGAACTTATAATCGTAAGGAGTGATGCATGGAAGGAATTGCATTCCATCTGAATGTCGTAAGTGGCATCGGTAATATGTACTCAGGACTGGTTAAATCAGTTAGAGTTACTGGCTCTGAAGGTGAGCTTGGCATTAGATATGGGCACACTCCTTTATTGACTACTATCAAGACAGGTATGGTCTCTTTGATCGATGCTGAAGATAAAGAAGATCAAATTTATCTTGCTGGTGGAGTTTTAGAGGTTCAACCAAGTTCTGTGACAATTTTGGCTGATACAGCTTTAAGAGCGGAAGATATTGATGAGGCTAAAGCTCAAGAAGCTATTCGTGCAGCTAAAAATTCTCTGGAGAAGAGTGCATCTGGAGATGTTGATTATTCTCATGCTCTAGCTCGTTTAGCTGATGCTATGGCTCAGTTGAAGGTTATTGAAATTGCTCGTAACCGTAGAAAGTAGTAATCAATAAAGATTTATGAAATGAAGTCCTCAAGTTAAAAAATTTGAGGACTTATTTTTTTATATAATCCATTAGAAGTCCTCCTATATAGGAGGGATTTTGTTTAAAAGATAAAAGAGCTTTTTTTCCATAAGGAATATTTTGCTTGACCTGCAATTTGTTCTTTAATCTTTTCATATCCAGCAATACTTTCATTATCACCTGTGCTCATTTCAACATATAAAAGAGTATTATCTGATATGATATTGTTATTTAATAAAAGCTTTAACACTGGTTTTAATAAATGTGCTTTATAAGGTGGATCTAGAAAAACAACATCAAATTTTTCCTTGCAATTATCTAGATATTTAATGGCATCGTTGTTGATGATATGGATTTTTTCTTTTTCGTCGAAACTATTAGCTTGATCGCATAAAAGTCTAAAACTATGATAGTCAAGTTCAACTAAGGTAATATTAGCAGCTCCTCTTGATAAGGCTTCAAATCCTAAAGCACCACTACCAGCAAAGAGATCTAGCACGGAGGCATTTTCTATATCATTTTGTAACCAAGTGAATACTGTTTCTTTAACTCTATCTGGAGTCGGGCGTAATCCTTCAGCATTTCTTACTGGCAAAAGTTTTCCTTTGTATTTTCCGCCTATAATGCGTACAGTGTGCTTATCAGACATAGTTAATCCTTTTGTTATAATTAGACAACTATAATAATATCAAATAAAGAATTTTTTGAGGTTTATATGGCTAAAGGTTTATTTTCTTGGCTAGGTTTTGGCAAAAAGAATAAAGAAGAAAAACAAGAAACTGAAAGTTTAAAAAATCAAGAGCAAGAGCTTTTAAAAGAGCAGAGCTCAGAACTTGAGACTAAAGAGCCTCAAGACATAGTAATAGAGCCTGTTTTAGAAGCTCCTATAGAAGATAAAAAAGAACT
>URKL01000301.1 GCA_900548485.1 uncultured Succinatimonas sp. | reverse complement strand
TTTAAGAACTACATCATACAATACGGGACGACCTTGGAAGGCTTCTCTGCATCTGCTATGGAAGCAACCGCAAAAGATAAGATAACCAATATTACAAACTCAGGTAAGATCTATGTTGTAGGTAATGCTGTCGGTGTACGTTTAGGCGATCAAACTGGTAGCGCTGATGTAGGCTCTTCCTTCACTAACTCAGGCTCTATTTACGCTAATAAAGATGCTTATGCCATTTATGCTAATAACAAAGGTGAAGGAACTAATTCAGCCATCACTGTAAATCTTGAAAAAGGTTCACATGTTGAAGGCTTAGTTGGCATGGATAAGGACTCCACTTTAAACATTAAAGAAGTATCAGGTGAAAATATTGCCTTAGAGACCTTAGAGGCTGGTAAAGCAACTTCTGATGGCATGACAATAAATCTCGAGTCCTCAAATGTTACTATTGAGCAGGGTACTGACAGCGCATTAAAAATTGGTACTTTAAAGACAGATAAAACAAGTTCTACAAACTTCCTTTTAAATAATCTTGGTACAGATGGTAACGAAGTTTTAGATGTCGCAAAAGTAGAAGGTGAAGGCGCTGCAAATGTCAACGTTACCTATTCAGGTGCTGTTGCAGATAAACTTGCTGCTGATGCCTCACAAAAATCTAATCTTTTTTATGGCATCTCTTTAGGTGAAAATGGAGCAAATACCCCTTCTAATGTAGATGTATTAGAAGGAAAATATGGTGACAGCGCTACTTATGTATTTAAAGATGGTGAGGTCGTTGCCACTAATGTTAAGGTTAACTCCCTCTTAGCCTCCACTCAGGACTTAGCTATCAATTCAGCTTTAATGTGGAGAACTCAATTAAGCTCATATACTGATCGCATGTCCACATTACGTTCAAATCCTCAAAGCTCAGGTATTTGGACTCGTTACATGAATGGTCGCTTAGATGGTGAAGGTATTACTCACGATTACAATACCATTGAGATTGGTTATGATCGTAAAGTCAGCGACTTAATTACCTTAGGTGCTAGTGTCAGCTATACTTTAGGCGATGCTGACTTAAGAGCCGGTCAAGCTGATAATAACACCTTTACAGCCGGTTTATATGCCACTTTAAATCAGAACAACTTCTTTGTTGATGCCATGGTCAAGCTCGGTTATATCGATTCTGACTATGATATCTCTAATCAAAGCTGGTCTGAACACGGTGACTACAACATGTTTGGTGCTATTTTCGGTATCGAAACTGGCTACCGCTTCAATGTTAATAATTTCTTCTTTGAGCCTCAAGCTCGTTTAACCTTCTCAAAATTAAGCCCTGAGAGCTACGATACCAATTTACGCTCTGTTAACTTCGAGGACATCGAAAGCTTTGTTGGTAGCTTAGGCTTTATCTCTGGATTTAACTTCAATGATAAGGGTTCAGTCTATGCAGGTGCTTCATATAATTATGACTTTATGGGCTCTGTAAATGGTGAATTTACCACTGATAATGTTGTTCGTAACTTCAGATCAGAGCTTGATGACTCCTGGGGTGAGGCTAAGATTGGTGCATCTTATATGGTCATAGATAACTTAAATGCCTATATGGATTTATCACGTGACTTTGGTGCTGATATTGAACAGCAATGGCGTGTAAATCTCGGCGCTCGTTACATGTTCTAAAAAATATCCCTACTTTGAGGGGCGACTAAAAAGGTCGCCCTTTTTTTATCCTCAAAATAATTCTTCTACACTTACTGAGTTCTTCTGAGGATCTGAGTAAGTTCTGAAAAGAATATAACAATATTCACCTTCAAAACTTTTTGCTATATCGCCATAGCTTTCCCTTTAAAAAGACTTTTAATTCTTAAAAAGAAATATTTATTATCCATAAAACCATAAGCTATCCGCTTTGATTCATTTTCTTAATTAATAATGGCTTGTAGCTAAAAGTATTCTTAAAGCCTATATAAAAAATTTTTTGAAGGAGTGCTTTGCGCTATCTTAGAGGATACAGAAGGAATAATTTAAATTTACTCAAGATCTCAATTATGTCCCCGCACTAA
>URKL01000300.1 GCA_900548485.1 uncultured Succinatimonas sp. | reverse complement strand
AATTTCCGTCAGATTTATCTCCAGTTTCCTTATTTTACGAAGGAACTTGGACGCCCATAATATACAATATACCAATTTAAGATTCACTTTACTTAAATGAATAGAGTATTATGGAATTAAAAGTAAATTTACTCATTTTAGATAATAAAAATTCTATAAATAAAGAACTTATCTCCGTTTTTAAAAATTTGGGATTAAATTGTAAAATAGAAAATCAAGACAATTTAGCCCAAATATTGGGGTATAAGGAAAATTTTGATATATGCGTTTTAGGTATACTTAACCATAGTGATGATGGTGAAAAGTTAATAAACCTTTATCCTCAAAAAGCTTTTATAGCTATTCAAGGAGAACATACTAATCTAATTGACAACGAAAATTTTTTAGGAGAGATCCCCGCAAATTTTAATGTAAATCAGATTGTAACTTTATTACAACGTTGCCAAATTTTTATAAGTGATAAGAGAAAACCTACAGACTTTGAATCTATATTGCTAACAAATCTTACTGGTAATTCAAAAGCCATATCTAAAATAAGAAACTTAATCAAACAAGTTGCACCTAGTAATGCTAATGTTTTAATCCGCGGAGAGAGTGGCACTGGTAAAGAACTAGTAGCAAGATCTATTCATGAATTATCTGCACAAAACAATCAGTGTTTTATCAAAATTAACTGTGGCACCTATTTAGCACCTTTTTTAGAGCATCTGCAGGGAGTTGAAACTATTAGTGAGGCTCTAAATCAATATATACGTAACTTTGATATTTCTTCTGGTGGCACTATATTTTTAGATGAAATTGGTGATATGAGCTTGAGTATGCAGATTAAGCTTTTACAAATTTTGTCTACATATAGACTGCTTCTACAAAACCATAGGCAGAACATCCGCATCATTGCTTCTACCAATCAAAATCTTGAGAAAATGGTAAAAGAAAAAAATTTTAGAGAAGATCTTTATTACCGCCTCAATGTTTTTCCCATTGATGTTCCTCCTTTACGTCAGCGTAAACACGATATTCCCGAACTAATCAATGCTCTAATCTCCAAACAAAGCTTAAATAACAATTCGTTGCAATTTACTGCAACGGCTCTTGAATGTTTAAAGCAACATCGCTGGCCAGGTAATATTCGCGAACTTAAAAATCTAATTTCACAACTTTTGATTTTGCATCCAAATGAGGTTATCGATCTTAAAGATCTGCCTAAAAACTATCAAAATAAACAAAATCTATATTTAAAAGAAGCAAAAGTTTTTCCAAAAAATGAAATTACACCTTTAAATCAAAAAATTGCTGATACAAATGACAAATTCGATAATACACCGATATTAGAACAGCCCTCCATTGCCCATATGCTCAGCCCCGTACTTGCATCTGAAAATGTCGATCTCAAAGCGATGGTAGCTGATGTTGAAATTAACATGATCAAAAATGCTTTAATCAAAACTTCAGGAAATGTAAGTAAAGCAGCCATAATTCTTTCTTTAAGACGCACAACATTGGTTGAAAAAATAAAAAAATATAAAATATAATCCCCAAAAATAAACCAGAGCAAAACCTTTTTGAGGTTTTGCTCTTTGTTGATATCTTCTACGCTAAGAATGACAAAGTTTTGCGACATATCAAATAAAAATTTTTTTAGATTTTGATCATACCCCACAAGAAGTCTTCATTCTCTTAAGCTAGGTACTTTTATAGTTCTTCGCTACCATCTAAAAATAACGGTAACCGCCAATCAATAGGATCTTTGCCATGAGCGATTAAATACTCATTAGCCTTTGAGAAATGATGACAACCAAAAAAACCTTTATAAGCTGATAAGGGACTTGGATGAGCGGCTTCTAAAACTAAATGTCGAGATCTATCAATATTGCGCCCCTTATCACGAGCAGGTCTGCCCCATAATAAAAAAACTAAATTCTCACAGTTTTGATTAAGCTCATAAATTACCCCATCAGTAAACTCCTCCCATCCTTGATTGGCGTGAGAATTAGCTTGACCTCGGGTTACTGTCAAACAAGCATTTAACAATAATACCTCGCGCGGTAAATATTCCGGAATTCGTATCAATAAAGA
>URKL01000299.1 GCA_900548485.1 uncultured Succinatimonas sp. | reverse complement strand
TAGGGGGTGGAAAACTCCGGATCAGCTTAAATGATTACGTCAGATCTTCTTAGTGATCGTCTACAATAATGCAGTTTTAGTTGAATAAGGAAACTCCCTCCTTTATAGGAGGGAGTTTGTCTACACGCTTAAATAGCGTCTTCATTTTCCTCGCCAGTACGAATACGGATTACTCTTTCGACATTTGAAATAAATATCTTACCATCACCGATCTTGCCTGTATGTGCAGCATTAATAATAGTCTGTACACAACTTTCAGATTCTTCGTCGGAAACTACGATTTCAAGCTTGCACTTAGGCAAAAAGTCAACAACATATTCAGCACCACGATAAAGCTCAGTATGACCTTTTTGACGACCGAAACCTTTGACATCAGAAACAGTTAAACCAGCAATACCAATATCAGCTAAAGCCTCGCGAACATCATCGAGCTTAAATGGCTTAATAATTGCAACAATCCTTTTCATAAAAATACTCCATTATGCGACTATAAGTTGTAACCACGCTCGCCATGAGAGGCTAAATCCAAACCTTCTGACTCTGCATCAGCCTCAACACGTAAACCAAATAACATTGAAGCTAATTTAAAGGCAATCACAGAAACAACTGCAGACCAGATAATTGACACCAAAATTGACATAAACTGACCATAGAATTGGCCTGCAATTGAATCCCAACCAGCCTTAAAGCCTGTTCCTCCTAATGAAGGAGCACAGAAGATACCAGTTAATAAAGCACCAACAATTGCACCAATACCATGAACACCAAAAACGTCTAAGGAATCATCAATACCGGTTAATTTCTTAAAGCCATGAACACCCCACAAACAAGCTAAGGATGCAAGAATACCGATAACAATAGCACCACAAGGACCTACATAAGCACAAGCAGGAGTAATGGCTACTAAACCGGCTAATACACCAGAAGCTGTACCTAAGGTAGAAGGCTTCTTAAAGAGGATCCACTCTGCAAACATCCAGGTTAAAGCAGCTACAGCCGGGCATAACACAGTGTTGATAAAGGCTAATGAAGATACACCATCGGCAATTAATTCAGAACCGGCGTTGAAACCTAACCAACCAATCCATAATAAAGAGGCACCAATATAGGTTAAACCTAAGCTATGCGGAGCTAAAGCTACGCGACCTAAATCATGACGCTTACCAACCATTAAAGCACCGATAATACCGCAGATACCAGCGTTGATATGAACAACTGTGCCACCGGCAAAATCATAAGCGTGGAAAACAGAATCGATAAAACCACCGCCCCAAACTTGGTGAGCTAAAGGTGCATAAGACAATAAGATCCATAAAGATACAGCAAAGAGCAAAGCTTGGAACTTAATACGCTCAACCATAGCACCTACAATCAAACAAGAGGAAATAGCACAGAAAGCGCCTTGGAAAATAACCCAAGTGTACTCAGATAAACTACCTGATAAGCTATCAATGCCAATACCACTTAAAAAGACTTTTTCAAAGCCACCAAAGAAACTTCCTAAAGTACCCTCTGTAGAACCAAAGGCAATGCTATAACCAAAAAGACACCATAAAACTATAGCGATAGAAAAAATTGCTAAACACTGTTCCATAGTGGACAAAACGTTTTTAGCTCTAACTAAACCGCCATAAAATAAACCAATGCCAGGAATTGACATCAATAATACGAGCATAGCTGACATCAAAATAAAACCGTTTGAAGCTATATCTAAACTAGGTACAGCCTCTTCAGCGTAAGCTCCTGATGTTAATGTTGCCCATAATAGAGCGAATTTTAAAACTCTCATAAATTTTCTCCTCTAACACAGTATTTTTTCTAACTGTATTTTTACGATACGCCTTAAAATTCACGCTTTAATTGATAGCACCAAACAAGAGCACTTTTAAAAAGCTTTTATAAAAATGCACCAATTATGAGCGCATTTTTCCCTAAAATAGTTAAAAAATTAGAGCTTAATCGCATTTAATAAAAAATAAAAGCAGAAAAAATCGAAAAATTTTTTGGAAAAAATCCCCTAAAAAAATAAAAATATTTTAGGGATGATTCAGATGGCGGTACTCGCTGCTGCGTTTCTCATTATATGCATAGTTTTCG
>URKL01000298.1 GCA_900548485.1 uncultured Succinatimonas sp. | reverse complement strand
TATATAATAATAATTATTTGATTTATAAAAATAATTTTATGAAAGTAAAAATTTAGTTTTGCGTGTTATAAAAATTAGCTTTTATTTTCAAAAATAAAGCCCACTTACAAAAGTTATGTAAATGGGCTTATAAATGTGACATTTTAGAATGTGTTAACAACTTTTTTTCATATATAGAAGCCTAGAAGACGTTATTTTTAGCAAAGCTTTTTAAGGCTTAGCAACGCTTTCTAAAGTTGCAATATCAAGAAAACCTTCTTCAATAAACCAGGTAGTAACTTCTGGCATTACAAACCAAGTACAAATTAAACCTACTATGGTTAATACAATGGTATATGGTAAAGCCATCCACATCATTCTTAAATAAGGTAATCTGATGAGCGGGGCTAAGGGAGAGGTTAATAAGAATAAAAAGGCTGATTGACCATTTGGAGTTGCAACAGAAGGCAAGTTAGTACCAGCATTGATGGCAACAGCTAAATTATCAAAGTGCTCAGGAGTAATGACGCCATCAAATAAGCTATCACGAACCTGTTGAATATAGATGGTAGCCACAAAAACGTTATCTGATACTGCAGAGATAATACCATTAGCTAGATAGAAAATTGGTAGATGGTATTGCTCGTCGGTTGAAAATACCCAAGCAATAATCGGATCAAATAAACCTTGAGCTGAAATGATTGCAACTACAGCAAAGAAAACACATAAAAGAGCACAGAATGGCATGGATTCGATAAATGCTTTACCAATTTCTGCCTCAGCTACACCGCAAAAACTTGTAGCAAAGATAATGATGGATAGACCGATAATACCAACTGAAGCTAAATGTAAACCTAAAGCTGTAACTAAATATACACAGCATAAGCATTGGATGATAAGGTTGAGTTTATCACGGCGACTCATATGCTGATAATTCTTTTCGTCCTGTTGAATTAAGATTTTATATACAGACTCAGGCATAGTGTGACCGTAACCAAAGAGTTTATATTTTTCAATTAAAAAGCAGGTAGAAAGACCAAAGATTACGATAGGAAGGGAAATTGGCGACATACGTAAGGCAAAGTCTATAAAGTCCCAGCCACAGATATTACCTACAATTAAGTTTTGTGGTTCACCAACGATAGTGCAGACTCCACCTATGGTAGTACCAACAGCAGCATGCATTAAAATTGAGCGTAAGAAGGCACGAAATTCCTCAAGATCTTTTTTATATTCGCCAGGAATGACATTATCTTTAACACTTACTAAGGCTAATTTATTGTCAGAGATAGTGGATATATATAGCTGATAAAGACCTGCGCAAGTTGAAATAATAATAGCTAATACTGTAAGGGCATCAACGAAAGCTGAGATAAGACCGCACAGAGAACAAAAGAGAAAAGCTAACATCACGTGCGATCTGACATGGACCATGATCTTCGTAAAGAAGAACAATAAGAAATCTCGTACAAAGTGAATGCCTGCAACCATGAACATTAGCAATAAGAGTACTTCTAAGTTGCCGTAAATTTCATGGGTAACCATTTCCATGTCACACATGCCAATAAAGCAGGCCTCGGCGACAATTAGACCACCTGATTCTAAAGGATAGCTCTCAAGAGCCATAGCTAAGGTGAAAATGAATTCAGCGATTAACAGCCAACCAGCTGCGTACATGGATACATATGCTACGAGAGGATTGATAATTAAAAAGGCAATAATTGTGTTTTTATACCAAGCTGGGGCATTACCCATAAAATTTAGGACTAATGACTTAGCGTATGTAATGTTTGTGCTCATCGCTTACTCCTATAGTTTGAAAAAAGTTTGCAAAAAATTGCAAAGATACAAATGCTTTTTTATTTATCATATATCTTTATGATTTATATATTAAAAATAAAGAAAACAAGATCTTTACAAAGGTCAGATCCTTGATTTTTGTTGATTAAGTAACATTATTCTAATTGATAATTTTTTTTAATTAAAGCAAAAAGCGCAAGTTTTTTACATTTTATAAATTAAGATATTGAATTATAAAATAATAAAGATTATGAAAATAGTTTTATAAAATTTAAACTAAAATTTTAGATTTTAAGAGTGTATTTTTATTTAGAAATAT
>URKL01000297.1 GCA_900548485.1 uncultured Succinatimonas sp. | reverse complement strand
TGGCCCTCCTCCACGCGGTCGGTAATATGTTCCGGGCGAATGCCCAGCCAGACGCCATTAAATGAGCTTGAAGAGGCTTTTATTGAATCTCGCAATGATCCTTCTTTTAAAGCTGAATTAACTTCCTTATTAAATAAATATGCTGGTCGACCTACTCCTTTAACTTTATGTCGTAATTTAACTGCTGGTACTAAGACTAAGCTTTATTTAAAACGTGAGGACTTATTACACGGTGGCGCCCATAAGACTAATCAGGTTTTAGGACAAGCCTTATTAGCAAAGCGTATGGGTAAAACTCGCATTATTGCTGAAACTGGTGCAGGTCAGCACGGTGTAGCAACTGCTTTAATTTGTGCTCTTTTAGGTTTTAAATGTCGTATCTATATGGGCGCAACCGACACTGTAAGACAAAAACCTAATGTATTCCGTATGCGTCTTATGGGAGCTGAAGTCATTCCTGTACGAGTTGGTGCTGCTACTTTAAAAGAGGCTTGCAACGAAGCTTTACGCGATTATGCAGCTAACTTTGAACATACTCACTATATGATTGGAACCGCTGCAGGTCCTCATCCATTCCCGACTATTGTTCGTGAATTTCAAAAGATCATCGGTGAGGAAATTCATCAGCAGATTTTAGAAGAAGAAGGTCGTTTACCAGATGCCTGCATTGCTTGCGTTGGTGGTGGTTCTAATGCTATTGGTATGTTTACCGACTTCTTAGATACTGATGTTCCTCTCTATGGTGTCGAACCTTACGGTTTTGGTGTTAATACAACAAAACACGGTGCTACCTTAGGTAAAGGCGTAGATGGTATCTTCTTTGGAGCTTATTCTAAGAACTTACAAAATGCTGACGGTCAGATCAATGAATCTTATTCTGTTTCAGCTGGCCTTGATTTCCCTTCTGTAGGTCCTCAACATGCCTATTTACAGGATATCGGCCGCGTAAAATATGTAGGTGCTACCGATGAAGAAGCTTTAGCAGCTTTTGTTGAATTATCTGAGCGTGAAGGCATTATTCCGGCCTTAGAATCCTCACACGCTTTAGCTTACGCCTTAAGAGTAATGAGAGAAAATCCTAATAAAGAACAAATCTTAGTAGTAAATCTCTCAGGCCGTGGTGATAAAGATATATTTAATGTTTCAGAAATTTTAGAGAAAAAAGGTTGCCTTACTGAAGATGGCATCGATATTTCTTCTCTTAAGTACACTAAATAAGGAGTTCCTTCATGGAAAAGCGTTTTGAAAATACCTTTAAGGCTTTAAGCGAGCGTCATGAAGGTGCCTTTATGCCTTTTGTCACTCTTTGCGACCCTGATTATGAGACTTCGCTTAAGATTTTAAAGACCATGGTTGAGAGTGGTGCTGACTGCTTAGAATTAGGCTTCCCTTTCTCTGATCCTTGTGCTGATGGTCCAACCATACAATATGCCGACAAAAGAGCTTTAGCCTCAGGAGCAGTAACTGCAGATTTCTTTAAACTTATAAAAGAATTACGTCAATTATATCCATCTTTACCGATGTCTATTTTAGTTTACGCTAACGTTGTAGTAGCTCACGGTATTGATAACTTCTTTAAATATGCCCAAGAATCTGGCCTTGATGCTGTTTTAATTCCGGATATCCCGGTAAATATGTTACATACCTGCGAGGACTTTGTAGCGTGCGCTCAACGCCATGAGGTTGATACTGTGCTAATTGCACCACCTAATTCAGATGAAAAAACCTTAGAAGATATTGCTAAATACTCTAAAGGCTATACCTATGTACTCTCTCGCTTTGGTATTACTGGCGTTGAAAATACTTTTGGTAAGCCTGTGCAAGTAATTGAGCGTATTAAAGAATTAAATGGTGCAGCCCCTATATTAGGTTTTGGTATTTCAACTCCTGAACACGTAAAACAGGCTTTAGCTACTGGAGCTTGTGGCGCTATTGCAGGATCGGCTTGTGTCAAGATTGTCGAGGATAACTTAGGCAATGTTGAGGAAATGCTCAAGCAGATTTCCACTTACGTAAAAGAAATGAAAGCTGCCACTAAATTATAAAAAATTACCCCTAAAGCATAATCCCCATCCTTTTCGGATACGACGTCATCCACGGGTTCCGTACCATTTATC
>URKL01000296.1 GCA_900548485.1 uncultured Succinatimonas sp. | reverse complement strand
GTTCACTGCTATCGGTATCGGCAATTGCATTTTGCTCTTCACTAAATTCATTCTCTACACTCTCAGAACTAATCTCAGATCTGGTGTTATCAAGAGAGTCTTGTACTTCACTTATGTTAAGAGCATTTTGATCATCTTCATTATCTAAAGCATCATCCTGATTTAAAGAAGGCTCTAGCTCTTTTGTCTTATCTTCTAGTGACAATAAAGCCATAATAAAGCCACGATCTTGACTTTGTAAGCTATCGATTAAACGTTGACGTGAAATAACATCTAAACGGAAGATTGATAAATAAATTGCTGTATTTAAACTTCTTTCAATTAAAAATTTAACGTCTTCACCTTCAACTAAATGCAGATTATCTTTATCAGTTAAACTATAAAAAAGCTCCTGAGGATCATACTTAGGCGGTTTTACAGGATCCTTAATAAATCCTGTTTTTAACAAAATAGAAATAGTTCTATTATAAGCTAAATCATAATTCTCATCTTTACTATGAGACAATAATGCCAAAAAAGCCTGCTCATAATCATCTACTTTTTCATTAGAGCTTTGACTTTCCTCTTGCGCATTATTTAAAGCAGTATTTTCTGTATTTGAAAATACATCTTCGCTCTCGCCATAATTATCATTTTCTATATTTTGAACACTTTCAGAGCGATCATAATCATCTTGCTCCTCATTATTATCGCTCTCACTAGAATCATTAGAATAGAAACGTTGAGATTTATTACGAGAATCATCCTTCTCTAAATACAAATGCTCATAAAAATCAGGTGAATACCAACTATCATTATTAGGATTCTTACAGCCATGTTCAGAGTAAAATTTATCAATACTCTGTAAAACAGAAATAAAGGCTTGATCTTCAGCTTGCAATGAATTAAAAGTACGCACAAATTCATCAACATCTGGTATAGACATGATTTCATTGTAAAGGCCAAAATTTTCACGTCTATTATTTAAAAAGTCAATTGAGCGCTGATCAAGACCTCTGACATCCGAACCATAAAGTTGCTCTATAACCTGAGAAGCTGAAACTGCATATGGAGGATTATCTAAATCATCTAAGATGTTTTTTTGATTTAAAATCCACAAAAAGTTTTGTCGCGCAATTGTTAATGGAGCTGGAGCATATTGCTCTAAATAACTCTCAGCTAAACGATTATTTTGACGTAAAATCAAACAATAGAAAAATTCATACAGATCTTCTCCTTCAGGAGATAATCTATCAAACATCTGTTGAGGAACTTCAATCTGATTGATTTTACGACTGATTATAAGTTTGATATTATCTAAATCACGTTTCCAGTTTAAAATTACATCCTCATAATCAGGATGAACATTTATCAAAGCTTGTTTATATTTATTAATTGTATTTTCAATAAAACGTAGATCTGTAGCAAGAGGAACAAATACAGGATGATCGCTTATATTTAATGAGCGTAAAACCCAAGCAAGAACCCCTCGCGAGCGTTGTTTACGACAATAACGTTTCTCGCTTTCCTCTATAAGACGATAGCCACCTTCAGGATGAATACCTCTATTTTCGCTTATAAGTCGTAAAATTTGCACAACCACACGATCGTATGAATTCAGCTTAGATAAAGCCTCATCCATAATGAAAGGATTGCCTGACGATAAAATCTGCCGATAAATATCCTCATGACGGATAAATAACCGTAATAAATCCTGTTCATCTGGATTTAAAATCGCTAATGATTGATTTGAAATTAAACGATCACATAAATTATTAAAGGTTAAATTAGCTGGAACGTCATCAAGATTACGCAAAATATACAGTTTATTTAATATGCGTAAAAACGCTGCGGCAATTTCTCTTTCATCTTGATATTGCTTCATAAAAAACCTTAATCACTTTGATAACTGTATTTATATTAACTTACAAAACACTTGCTTATTTTTGATTATCTACCAATATTTTGTCGCAAGCGCACGCAAACTAAAAGAATTTAATTTTAAAAATTAACTATCTACTTTAATAATGGAGATTTATCTCATAATTTTCAAAGCTTGAGTTATGTTTTTTTTTATATATTGAATCTTTTATTATTAAAAATAATATTGTTTACTTAATTTTTTGTGTAAAAGCTGTTTATATCAAAGATAGATTGCTTACTCAAAAT
>URKL01000295.1 GCA_900548485.1 uncultured Succinatimonas sp. | reverse complement strand
GGATACCCCCATCTCTCTGTGTTCATTTACAAAGAGCTCAATTATGTCAAAGGCTTTATTTAATAAGTTTATATTAGAATTATCAGCCATCTTTTTTATCTCAACTTGTGTTTACTCCGCTATTTTACCACATTTATTTTGTTTCATTGAATAGAACAAAATCTGAATAAACCTGATATATATCACTTTTTATTTTTGTGATTTATCTCGCATATATGACTGGTATACAACTGCTTTATGTATTTTTAATACTAACATTATAAGTGTTCCATTGAGTGGAACATGCGACATCGGGAGTAAAATATATGAGCAAAATGTCAAAAACTATTAAAGGTCTTGCTACTTTAGCTACTGTTGGTGCTTGTAGCTGTGCTTTTGCATTGCAAGCCCCTACTTTTAATAAGCCTGTGGCCTCAAATAACGCTAAGGCTGAGTACACTATGAACATTGGCCATGTTGCTGGAGCTGAACACCCTATCAATATTGCTTTAAAGCAATTTAAGGAAAATGTTGAAAAGCGCACAAGCGGCAAAGTTGCGGTTAATGTTTATGACAGTGGTTCTTTAGGTGGCGAGCTTGAGATGTTAGAGCAGATGAACCTAGGTACATTAGAATCATCTGTAATTATGTCAGGATCTTTCTGGGAACGTTATGATACTGCCGCCAACGTCTCTTTAATTCCATTCTTATTTGAAAGCTTAGAAGGTGCAAGAAAGGCTTGGAATGGCGAATTTGGTCAAAAATTTGCTAAAGACATTATTGAGCCTAATGGTGCTTATGTTTTGTCCTATTGGGAATCAGGATATCGTCACCTTTCAACTAAAGATAAAGCAATTGTAAAACCTGAAGACATGCAAGGCATTAAATTTAGAACTTCTGAAAATGATATGAAAGTTCAGATGTTTAAGGCTTTTGATGCTAACGTTGTAATGCTTCCTTTCTCAGAGTTATTCACAGCTCTACAACAAGGCACTGTTTCAGGTCAGGAAAATCCTGCAGCTAATATTTTGGCTTCATCCTTATATGAAGTACAAAATTACATGTCACTTACAGGCCACATGTATGATAACTGCGTTTTTGGCGTAAATAAGAAATGGTTTGATGCTCTACCAGCTGATGCTCAAACTATCATCAAAGAAGAAGCCGCTAGTGCTCGTACTTTGGATTTAAACCTGTCTGATGAATCTAAATTCATCGCCAAGCTCAAAGAAAAAGGCATGAACGTCAACGAAGTTGATAAAGAAGCCTTCCGTGCAAAGGTTAAGCCTATTTGGGATAAATTCAATGCAGAACATGGTCCTGAGTGGATTGATTTAGCATTGAAATCTCAGAAATAAATTTGAGGGACAAGCGCTATGAAACTTATTGATATTGTCAAAAAGCTTGTAACGTGGGTATGTTGCTTTGCACTAGCCTTAATGGCAAGCATTGTATTTATCCAAGTTATCAATCGTAACATTATTGGCGGTTCGTTTAAATGGGTTGAAGAGTTATCTGCTATGTGCATGATTTGGATAACCTTTTTAGGAGCAGCTTTAGCTACCACTTTAAATGCTCATACTCGTATTGAGCTTTTTGTAGCTTTGTTACCAAAGCGCTTGTCTCAAGCTATTTTTGCTTTGGGGGATTTAGCCTGTGCCATTTTCTCCATTGCACTTTGTTATTACTCTTATCCTTTAATTGTAGCTAATTTACATACTATGTCACCGGCAATGAAGTTGCCTCTGGCAATTAACTATATTGTATTTTTTGTCTCAGCTTTCTTAATTTGTATCTTCATGATTTTACGCGCAATTGAAGATTTTAAAGGCAAAAAAGAGGAGGCTTAATCATGGATCCGGTAACAATTATTTTCGTTGTCCTGGCAGCTTGTTTGATTTTAGGTGTACCAGTCGCTTTTTCTATTGGCATAAGTGTTATGAGCTTCTTGCTTTACCAGGGCTATCCAGATCCTATGGTAATGGCTCAACGTATGGTTGATGGAGCTAAATCCTATACCATGATGGCTCTGCCAATGTTTATTTTTGCTGGAGCTTTAATGGCTTATGGCAGTACTCCAAGACTTATGAAACTTGCAAATATGCTCGTTAGTAAAGTCCCTCCATTGCGTCCGCTAAACAAGGAATCACTTAACGTTTCACTCATCAACACC
>URKL01000294.1 GCA_900548485.1 uncultured Succinatimonas sp. | reverse complement strand
CATGCAGTTCTGTGTGCACTTTTCAGCAGAGAAATGTTGTCCCTTGGCAGGTCACACCTTCCCGCTCATTGCTAAAAAAGGCGGTGTTTTAGTTCGTGACGGTCATACCGAAGCTTCTGTAGACTTAGCTCGCCTAGCAGGCTTCACTCCTGCTGGTATCTTATGCGAGCTTTGTGCTCCGGATGGTCTTATGGCTAAGCTTCCACGTGTTACTCATTTTGCCATTGAGCATGATTTAACTTGTGTCAGCATCAAAGACTTAATTGCCTATAGAAAAGAGCATAACGTCTAAACTTACTCTTATAAGGCCCGTCGTTTGCGGGCCTTTTTACCTATGATAGACAAAGTCAACTTAAATTATACTGTTCTTGGAAATACATCAGGAAAGCCTTTGATTGTCAGTCATGGCTGGGCTACTGACAGCAATTTTACCCTCCCTATAGCAAAAATTTTTAAGCATAGAAAAGTAATGCTCTTAGATTTTCCTGGCTATGGTCTTAATTCACATTTAAAAGAAATAAATCCCTATAGTCATGAATTTATAGAACTTTTATATAAAGCTCTACCACCAAAATGTGATTTTTTAGCCTGGTCTTTAAGTTCACTATTAGCTATAAAATTATGTAATTTAGATAAGGGTAATAAAATTGATAAGTTGATAACAGTTTGTGGAACTGCGCGTTTTCCATCAGATCCCAATTGGCCTGGATTCTCTGGACACTATGTTATGCAAACTAAAAGAGTCTTTACTAAAATACGTTTTAAAAAGCTTTTAAGACTATTCTATGCTCTTCAATGCCAAAGTTCTCTAAACACTGAAGCTAATAATATTTTCTTAAAACAAGCCTCACAAAATATGCAAATTCCTAATTTTGAGGTTTTAGAACGTGGCCTTAAGGCTATGGCTGACATAGACTTAAGATTAGATCTTTTTAATCTTAAGCAACCCTGCCTACATCTTTTTGGCGCACACGATAATTTAGTCCCAGCTCAATTAGCTTTTAATTTAAAAAGATCCCCTAATCATGAAGTTTTTATCTTTGAAAAATCTGGACATATGCCTTTTTTAACTGAGCCTGATACTTTTTTTGCTGTTGTAAATAATTTTTTAAAATAAGATTATTTGTTTGATAAGTTTAAAATGACTACTCTTATTTTAATCATTTAACTAAAGTTTTCAGATATTCCTGTTCAATACGCTTTTGCTCTTCCTCACTCAAAGGGGTAGCATCTATTTCTTTAATATCAACATCTTCTTGCATTTGATGATCAACAATGGGCTGCTCCTCAAACCAATCTGGTGATACATAAGAAATTCTATTAACATACCAAAGTTTTTTCCCCTTAGGAGTCATAACTTCAGCATCATCGCCCTCAGCTTTACCCAACAAAGCTTTGGCCATAGGAGAGTCTACCGAAATATAATTGCTTCTGCCAAAAATTTCATCGCCACCAACAATTCTAATTTTTAAAATAGCTCCGTCATCATCAGACTCTATTTCAACATAAGCGCCAAAAAAGACCTTTCCCTTTTGTTGCACATTGTATTCAATTACCTGAAGATCATTCATACAATGTCTTAAATAACGAATACGTCTGTCAATTTGAGCCAAGAGCCGTTTATTATAATGGTAATCAGCATTCTCACTGCGATCGCCTAAGCTCGCAGCCCAACTGACTTTCTGTGTAATCTCGGGCCGTTTTACCTGCCACAAATAGTCAAGCTCTGTATGCAATTGATCGTATCCAGATCGAGTAATAAAAGGTTTTCCCATTGCCTTCTCCAAAATTTAAAACCCGACACAACTAAATGTCATGTCGGGTTTAAATTAAGCGTTAAATCTGCTCAAATTAGAGCTGCGGACCAGACTTAACTAAATCGCCACCTAAGGACTCAAACTTCTTGAAGTTCTTGATGAAGCGCTCAGCTAAATCCTTAGCCTTGTTGTCCCACTCAGCAGGATCAGCATAGGTGTCACGAGGATCTAAAATGTTGGTGTCAACACCTGGTAAAGCAGTCGGAACCTTGAAGGAGAATACAGGGATGGTCTTAGTCTCAGCCTTATCGATAGAACCGTCTAAGATAGCGTCGATAATACCACGGGTATCCTTAATGGAGATACGCTTGCCAGTATGAGTGAACCGGAAAAAG
>URKL01000293.1 GCA_900548485.1 uncultured Succinatimonas sp. | reverse complement strand
AAAAATTAAAAATAAGGATAATTTTCCAAAAGTGTTTATTAAATGAAATATGCCTAAACTCACATTTTTTATTTTTTAATCTTAAAAAGTGAATATTGTTATATTAAAAAGTTTTTTTTACCTAACATATTTATAAAAGCTCTACCAAAATAAAGATAACTTTATTATTGCGTATTTTGTAAATGGAGCATATTTCATGGCTGAAAATCGTTACGTAGGGAAATATCCTATCATTGGTATCCGTCCGATTATCGATGCACGTCAAGGTCCGTTGCAGGTTCGTCAGTCTTTAGAAGCTCAAACTATGGGTATGGCTAAGGCTGCAGCAAAACTTATAAGTGACAACCTTAAATATACAAATGGTGAGAGTGTCAAAGTCATTATCAGCGATACCACTATAGGTCGTGGAGTAGAAGCTGCTAAATGCGCAGAGCAATTTAAAAATGCTGGTGTAGATATCACCTTATCTGTAACTCCGTGCTGGTGTTATGGTGCTGAAACTATGGATATGGATCCGATGACTATCAAAGGCGTCTGGGGTCTAAATGCTACTGAGCGTCCTGGTGCTGTATATTTAGCTAGTGTTTTAGCAGGCTATGCTCAAAAGGGCTTACCTGCTTTTGGTATTTACGGTAAACATGTTCAAGATGCAGATGATCCAAATATCCCTGAAGATGTACAGGAAAAGATCTTACGCTTTGCACGTGCTGCTGTTGCCGCTGCCACTATGAGAGGCAAATCCTATTTGCAAATTGGCTCTACCTGTATGGGTATTGCAGGTTCCATGATCAATATGGATTTCTTTGAAGAGTATTTAGGAATGCGTGTTGAGTCTGTAGATGAAGTTGAGATCTTAAGACGCATGGAAGAGGGCATTTATGACGAGGAAGAATTCCAAAAAGCTTTAAAGTGGGCTAAAGAAAATTGTCCGATTGGCTATGATAAGAATCCTGAATTCGTCCGCAATACTCCTGAGGAGACTGAAAAGAACTTTGAGTTTGTGGTTAAATCCATGGTTATCATCAAAGATCTATTCCGTGGTAATCAAAACTTACCTAAAGGTTGCGAGGAAGAGGCTTTGGGATTCAATGCCATTGCCGGTGGTTTCCAAGGTCAAAGACAGTGGACCGATCATTACCCTAATACCGATTTTGCTGAAGCCTTAATGAATTCTAATTTTGACTGGGAAGGCAAGAGAGAGACCTTTGTTTTAGCAACAGAGAACGATACCTTAAATGGTGCCACAATGCTCTTTGAAAAATTGCTTACCAATCAACCACAAATTTTCTCTGATGTTCGTACCATGTGGACTAATGAGGCTGTTTTACGTTGCACAGGTTATGATGTTGAAGGTCATGCAAAAGAAGCAGGTGGCTTTATTCATTTGATTAACTCAGGTGCAACTTGTCTTGAGGCCTCAGGTCAGTGCAGAGATGAAAATGGTCAACCGTGTATTAAGCCTTGGTGGGAGATGACTGATGAGGATGTCAACAATTGCTTAAAGGCTACTACCTGGAGCGCAGCTGACAATGGTTATTTCCGTGGCGGTGGTTATTCTTCACGTTTTGTAACTGAAGCTGAGATGCCGGTAACTATGGCTCGTTTAAATATTGTTAAAGGCTTAGGTCCGGTTATGCAATTAGTTGAGGGTTGGACAGTAAAACTTCCAGATGAAGTTACCGATGCTTTATGGAAGCGTACTGATTATACTTGGCCTTGTACTTGGTTTACCCCGCGTGTAAGTGGTAAAGGTCCATTTAAGAGTGCTTATGATGTGATGAACAATTGGGGCGCAAACCATGGTGCAATTAGCTATGGTCATATTGGTGCAGATTTAATTACTCTGTGCTCAATGCTTAGGATCCCTGTTTGTATGCATAATGTCCCTGAGGAGGATATTTTCCGTCCTGCAGTGTGGAACTCTTTTGGTATGGATAAGGAATCTCAGGATTACCGTGCATGTAAAGCTTTTGGTCCGCAATTTAAGTAAAAAAGCGAACTTTTATTAACTACAATAACCCCAGTAAGTTGAACAAACTTATTGGGGTTTGTTATTTATAACTCTTTATATTTTAATGAAATTTTCATTCACATGATTTTTGATGGAGAGAACTTCGCAAGTTGCTTGACTTCCTCCCCTTGCTAAAGCAAGGGG
>URKL01000292.1 GCA_900548485.1 uncultured Succinatimonas sp. | reverse complement strand
CCTAACGATGTTTCAATTGATGAAAATTCACCAGTTGTCTTAATTACAGGGCCAAATATGGGTGGTAAATCGACTTATATGAGACAAGTAGCTTTAATTGTTATTATGGCACAAATTGGTTCATTTGTTCCTGCTAAATATGCTAATTTAACGATTTTTGATCAAATCTTTACGCGTATTGGAGCAAGTGATGATTTAATTAGTGGTCAATCAACTTTCATGGTAGAAATGTTAGAAGCGAATAATGCTTTACGTTTTGCTAGTGAAAAATCTTTGATTTTATTTGATGAAATTGGTCGAGGAACAGCAACTTTTGATGGGATGGCTATTGCCCAGGCAATGATTGAATATATTGCCAGTGAAATTCATTGTATGACATTATTTTCAACCCACTACCATGAACTTACATTTTTAGAAGATAAAGGTCTTGGAATTCAAAATGTTCATGCCAGTGCTAGAGTAGATAATGATCATTTAGTATTTGAATATTTAATTAAAAAAGGACGTTCTAATAAATCCTATGGGGTCAATGTGGCTAAACTTGCTAAATTACCAGATGAAGTAATCAATCGTGCTAATTTAGTATTAGAAACACTTGAAGAAAATAACGTAGAAGATCGTTTAATTGAAGAAAAACAAGTTCAAGTTATTGAAAAAGAAAGTGAAGTTGAAAAATATTTAAAGACAATTGATCCAATGGCTTTATCACCATTAGATGCTTTGTCAACTTTAATCGAATTAAAGAAATTAGTAAAGTAGAGGTGGCCTATGAAAATAAAACAACTTGATGATATTTTAGCAAATAAAATAGCAGCTGGCGAAGTCATTGAAAGACCGGCAAATGTTGTCAAAGAATTAGTTGAAAATAGTATTGATGCCTCTTCTTCTAAAATAGATATTATTATAGAAGAAGGAGGAATGAATTTAATTCAAATTATTGATGATGGATCAGGAATGGATAAAGATGATGCACGTCTTTGTTTTTCAAGACATGCAACAAGTAAAATCTATAATGATCAAGATTTATTTTGTATTCAAACATTAGGCTTTAGAGGCGAGGCTATTCCTTCCATTGCTTCTATTTCTCATTTTGTTTTAAAAACTAGTGATGGAAGTCAAGGATCAACAGTAATTTATGAATTTGGTAAATTTATTGAACAAAAACAAAGTGATCTTAATAGAGGAACAAATATTTCTGTTTCAAAGCTTTTTCAAAATGTACCAGCAAGATTAAAATATGTAAAATCTGTCAATGCTGAATTTGCACATATACAAAATTATGTAGAAAGACTTTCTTTATCTCATCCAGATATTGCTTTTACTTTAATACATAATTAAATTTGGTAGACAATAAAAAACAAACTGGAAGTAAACGTTATTTAATGAAGAATGACAGCATGAAATCGCAATACCGGATCAATGAACAGATCCGTGCGAAAGAAGTCCGCATTGTAGGTGATGATGTAGAACCTAAAGTATATCCCATTTTTCAGGCTTTAAAATTGGCTGAAGAAAAAGAACTGGATCTCGTGGAGATTTCTCCCAATGCCCAACCACCTGTTTGTCGTATTATTGACTACTCTAAGTTTCTGTATCAGTTAAAGAAGCGTCAAAAAGAACAAAAGGCTAAGCAGGTAAAAGTAAATGTAAAAGAGATACGTTTTGGTCCGCAAACAGATGACCATGACTATAACTTTAAGTTGAAACATGCCAAAGGATTTTTGGAAGATGGTGACAAGGTGAAAGCTTATGTTTTCTTTAAAGGTCGTTCCATTCTTTTTAAAGAACAGGGTGAGGTGCTTTTGTTACGCTTTGCCAATGATCTGGAAGATTATGCAAAAGTAGACCAGTTGCCGGTGTTGGAAGGCAAACGTATGACCATTCAACTTTCTCCGAAAAAGAAAGAAAGTGCAACGAAAAAGCCTGCAACTCCCAAACCAGCTACTCCGGCTGCAGTAAAAGCTGAAAAACCGGCTGGAGATAATGAAGAGTAAGAAAAATGCGTAACGCGCAGGTATAGTGCGTTGCCATATCATTTAATAATTTAAAAACAATTAAGATGCCAAAGATGAAGACTAACTCCGGTTCTAAAAAAAGGTTTGCCCTTACCGGAACAGGTAAAATCAAAAGAAAGCACGCTTTTCACAGTCACATTTT
>URKL01000291.1 GCA_900548485.1 uncultured Succinatimonas sp. | reverse complement strand
AAGCTCTGAAGACAGATAGTAATGTAAGCAGTATAAATCCCCTTGCTTTAGCAAGAGGAGGAAGTCAACTTAAAAGATTGATATACTGAAATTTAAGTTGTTTAAGTATTTTTTTAGAATAATTATTAAATTTTTAAGTTTAGTTAAAACCCAAGCGTGCTCCTTGAGGAATAACAATAATTCCTTGAGGGGATTTATAGGCCCCTTTAGTTTCATCGATTAAGCGCTGATCTTGTTCTGGGTCATAACCTAGTGAAAATCCTGGAGCAACTTCAACATAACGATCTAAAATGGCATTATGAATATAAGCTCCTTGACCAATTTTATCGTCACCGATTAAAACACAGCCATCTACATTTGCGCCGTTTTCAGCTAGGCATCTAAATCCTATTACTGAACGTCTAATAGTAGCTCCTCTGATTTCACAGCCAGCGGAAATCATTGAATGTGAGACTATAGATTTATGATCGTTTGTATCTGTAAAACTTGCAGGAGGTAGTGGGGGATAAAAGGTATGGAGCGGCCATTTAGGATTGCTCATAGAAAAAGAGAGATTTTCTCCTAGTAGATCCATATGGGCAGACCAATAAGCGTCAATGGTTCCAACATCTCGCCAATATACATTGTTTTTTTCACCAATGATCTTATTGTCCTTCATGTTATAGACCATGACTTTGGTTTTTTTATATAAAGTTGGGATAATATCCCTACCAAAATCATGTGAAGAATTAGGATTATCTTTATCCTCAATTAAGACATTGCGTAAAACCTCTGTTGTAAAAATATAGTTGCCCATAGATACTAAAGAATAACCAGGATCTCCGGGAATTTGTTTGGGATCTGTAGGTTTTTCTTGGAAGCCTATCATCTGATTGTGTTCGTCTACTTCTATAACTCCAAAACGTTTTGCACATAGTGAACTAGGTAGACGTAAAGCTGAAACTGTTAAAGAGGCCTGATTGAATTTATGGTAATCGACCATTTGGCGTACATCCATTTTATAGATATGATCTGAACCAAAGACAGCAACATAATCAGGATATTGCTCTTCTATAAATTGGAGATTTTGGTAAATAGCATCTGCTGTACCTTGATACCATTCACGACTGATTCTCATTTGTGCAGGTATTGCGTCAATAAAAGCCCCAGGAATACCGTTAACACTCCAACCATTTTTAAGATGCATATAGAGTGATTGTGATTTGTATTGTGTAAGTACGTATATCCTTAAAAAACCTGAATTTACAAAGTTATTTAAGACAAAATCTATGAGGCGGTAACTACCACCAAAGGGAACAGAAGGCTTGCTTCTTGAAGTTGTAAGAGGTAAAAGGCGTTTTCCTTCACCGCCAGCTAAAATCATTGCTAGTACGCCAGACATGCAAATCATCCTCGCAAAAAAAGGTTTAATCAAAGCTTAGGTCAAGGACTACAAGATTAAAAGGATCTTTTGTTTAATTTGTAAAAAATATAATTAGTTAAATTATTTGAACAAATAAAAAAAGAAAGAATTAGCTGATTATTTAACAAAAGATAAATGTTAGATAAATAAACTTTATAGAGATATTGTATACATATCATTTATACAATTAGATTGTATAAATGATATTTTTTGTGAACGATAACGCTTGCATTTTTAGCAGGGATTTCTTTTTTTTCTTTAAAATTTAATCTTAAATTTAACAATATGATAAAAAATATAGATCTGATCTTTTTTCAAATATTATTGAGATAATTTTAAGCGATTATAGGAAATAACTAATTATTACATAATGATATTAGTTTAAAGCGACTGCATGATTATTATATAAAGATCTGATGATTCTAGTATCATTTCCTATTATTAAATGATTTGTGGTGGTTGTGGATACAATTTTTTTTAGTGTGCACTAGCTCTCAATTTTTAACAAATGTTTGCAAAAATCAGATATAAATCGTGGAATTAAATTGCCAGTTATCCTTATAATTACATAGCTTTTAAACATAGGAGTTTTTGGTTATGAAGAAAAATGGCGTATTAGTTGCAAGTGCTTTAGCTGTTGCAGTTGCCGGTTTCAGTGCTCAAGCACAGGCTGAGACTGTTTGGAAGATGGCTTTCAACCAGACTGAGGGACACCCTGAGATGGTTGCCGTTCAGAATTTCTCTGAAAAGTTAAAGCAGGCTACTAATGGCGAATATTCCATCG
>URKL01000290.1 GCA_900548485.1 uncultured Succinatimonas sp. | reverse complement strand
TACATCCTTAAACTTAAGTACGAGGTTTTGTGTGCCCAAAATTTGATAAAAAGACATATTTAGGAGACTAACAAAAATTCTCCTGCTTTAAGGTTAAATATGTGTCCTGCCACAGATTTTAGCAATAATTCTCCTAAGTGGTTAATCCCTACAACCACCCCCTCATAAGTATCAAGCCCATCAACAAATTTTACTTTTTTCCCAAAAAGATAATCACGTTTAGATAATTGCTGAATATACTCAGAGCCCTGATAACTAGAAATTTTTTTACATGCAACGTGCAGAGCATTTATAACTAGAACCGCTAATTCATTTCTAGTAATTAAATTACCGCTCTGCAGAAGACATGAACAGGAACGTTCTTCATTTACAAGAGAAATACTCTTTAAATTGATTCCGACACCAATAATAGCACTAACACCTTTTTGTTTAGGTAAAGTCTCAATTAAAATCCCCCCTAACTTTCCCTCCTTATAAAAAAGATCATTAGGCCATTTAACTTTAATATCAACAAAACCATATTTCTCAAGGCTCTTGGCAATCTCAATACCAACACCTATAGATAACAATTTAAAAGATTCTAAAGAAACAAACTCCCAACATAAAGATAACGTAACTTGCCTGCCCAAAGCTCCTTGCCACTTTCGCTCGCGTCTACCACGAGCTGCACTTTGATATTCAGCAATTAGGCAGTCACCACAAGCTAAATTGGAAGCTCTTCTTAAAAGTTCACTATTAGTTGAGTCAATACAATCAACAACTTCTATACGACCTCGGCCTTTTACATTTTGGTAAATATAAGCTTGATCTAAAAATTCAATCGTATCTAATAATGATATCTGCTGATTTTTAAGAGCTACCCCTACACCAAGAGCTGAAACTTTTGATAAAAGATTATCTAAGCCTGATGTGTCAATCTTCAACAAAGTCTTAAGTTCATCAAAAGCTAACGTTTGATTAACACTTTGACTTAAAAGTTTTACAAGCTTTAATTCCTGAGAAATCACAAGCTCTCCCAACCGATTTCGCCATTTCTGCCGTAAACTCTAACCTCAGGTTCCAAATCTATACCAAATTTTGAAGCCACCTCACTTTGAATGTATTTAGCTAAAGATACAATCTCATGGGGACGAGCAAAACCATAATTAACAATTACTAAGGCTTGTTTTTTCCATGTTCCCACATTGCCATGGGTTAATCCCCGACAACCAGAATTATCAATAAGCCATCCAGCTGCTAGCTTACAAGTATTAGCATCTATTTGATAAACTGGCATATTAGGGTAATTTTCCTTTAATTTTTTTGCAAAATTTAAAGAAACAATAGGATTTTTGAAAAAACTACCAGCATTACCTATGATTTTAGGATCTGGAAGTTTTTCAAAACGTAAAGCCATTACACGCTCACGAACAGCTAATGCATCCGTTAAATTCATATCATTTAAGCCATGATAAGCTAAGATTGGCTTAAAAATAGAATGCAAACGGAATATAACCTTGGTAATAAATAATTTTCGCTGTGGATTTTGCTTAAAATATGAAGTACGATAACCAAAATTGCATTGTGCTGCAGTAAAAACTTCTATGCTATGCTTATATAAGTCATAACATTCTACACTTTCAATTAAAGAACCAATCTCTACCCCATAAGCGCCAATATTCTGAACAGGTGCAGCACCAACAGTTCCAGGAATAGCAGAGAGATTTTCTAAGCCACAAATACCTGATTTTAAAAGCTCTAAAATCAGATCATCTAGGACCAATCCTCCTCCAGCCTTAACAATAAAATCATCGCCATCTTTGATTATTTCAAAATCACGAATATCATTTATAAGAGCAATACCTTCATAATCATCTGTAAATAAAACATCACTACCACGACCGATAATAATGCAATTATCTGCATCGATATATTTGAGATCTTCGATACTCTTAACCAAAAATCCCTCTTTAGCTTGCACATGCAAACCGAAGGTATTGTAAGGACACAAATCAAACATTTTAATAAATTCTGTCGATAATTCCGCCTAAATTACGGACTTTAGATTCAATATGCTCATAACCACGTTCCATATGATAAATACGATCAACAATGGTTGTTCCTTGCGCTGCAAGGCCTGCAATAACTAAACTTGCAGAAGCACGCAAATCAGATGACATTACCTGTGCACCTTTTAAAGTATCAACACCGTTGCAAATCACCACATTACCC
>URKL01000289.1 GCA_900548485.1 uncultured Succinatimonas sp. | reverse complement strand
TTTATTGCCATTAGCATCTACAGTTTGAGAGATAGAACCGTTAATATCACCTTCAACAATAGTAAGTACCTGATTTACACCCTTGTCATCATTTCCGACAGATACAGCATCATTAAGCTTATCTAAAGCATTTTGACTATTGTTAATATCATCAGCAGTAACACCACTGAAAGCTACATTTAAGGTAGGGGTAGTAGAGGATTGTTCAACGGAACCAATAGCAATCTTAGCAGACTCTAAAATTTCGCCATCTTTTGCACTAGCGGCTAAGTTGACAGTACCACCAGTACCTGAGATTTTGCCAATATCTACGGTAGTTTGTTGGAGTTGTTGATCTTTAATATTTGTATAAGTGGTGCTGTTAACATTGATAACACCACCATTCATATTGAGATTATTAACAAAACTACCTTTATCTAAAGACCAAGTTGCTCCATTAGAGAGCCCCAATTTCATAGCAGAAACTTTGTCTTTGTCTGTAGGAGGGAAAGGATCACCGTTTACAAAAATATTACCATTTAAGAATGAATCTTTATTATTAAGATTTATATCAACTGTGGCATCTACTGCAGTACCGGAAGTTGGTTGGTTATAGTTAAAATTGATATCGCCGTTGATCTTAACAGTACCATTGCCATTTTTATTAATTTCAATTACAGAGCCACCGCGAGTACTGATAGCAGTTCCGGCATTGATGGTAACGTTATTGTTTAAATAAACTTTAGCTCCTGAATAAGCAACTACGCCAATGTTCAGATATTCACCTGAGGCATCTGCTTCAGTAATACCAGTTGTAACGTCAATCACAGTATTTTTCGCATTGATATTAACAGTGGATTCATTACCTTTTTCACCAGTATTGTTTTGAGCCCAAATACCTACAGCATAACCTTTATCAGAATGAGCATTGATATTGAGATTCTCACCTTCAATATTTACAAATGAAGGTGTAGCGTAAATACCATTAGCTTTATCAGGATCGTTTACGCTACGCATGGTTCTAATACCAATAGCGTCACTATTGGTAGATTTAGCAGAGATATTGATATTTTGGGTAACTCCAGCTTTACCAATATTGATAGTGCCACCATCAGTAAAAGCGGTTAAATTATTAGTAGAGTCAAAGCGACTTACAGTGGTAGCACCGACAGCATTGGCAGCACCATCTCTAATGGAAGAGATATTAATATTAGTATCTATTACATTTATAGTGCCTAGGTTAAATGCTAATAAGGCATATTCTTTATTAGTAGAGATATTTCCGGAGGTTATATCTACTATATTCCCATCACTAAAATATTCACTTTTTTCATTAGGTGTAAGTCAAGATTCATAACTTGTAGCTTGTCCCCAAATACTTTCATTTTTTTCATAAATGGTAGCAGATGCTTGGCCACAAACAGCCATTACACTTAAAGCTAAGAAGCTATAAGTATGCTTTTTATTGAAAATTTTATTTGCTTTCATAGTCTTCTTTTCATTTAAATCTTTAAAAATAAAAATTTTGAAGGCTAGTTGCCGTCAAAAAAATGTAATATTCGTGACCTATTTTATATAGCGCTTGTATTAAAATAAATACGTTATAACTAGTAAATTAGATAATTATTAAAGCTAGATGTATTTTATATATGGTATTAAGTATAGATTTATCTCTGAATTTAGGGTTTAAATTTGTATAAAATATTTACTTATATAAAATATTTTTCCCAACAATTAGCTAATTGTTGAGTTAATTACAAAGGAAAAACATTCTTCCTAAATTTTGAAAAAAAATCCATTTATTGCAATAGTTGCAATAACTGGATTTGAAATAAAAAAATTTAGATATTAGTTTTTAAAATTAATCACAAAATTATAAATAATATATCTTACTAATTTTTCAGTCTTTTTTATTATAGAAACTTTAAAACCTTTATATACCAAGAGAATAATTGTAAATCTAGCTATTTTTGGTATGTCGTTAAAACAATCGTTTGTTTTTATAAAGTATTGTAAATTTTTATAAGACTATGCCTTATAGATAAGTTTTTATGATCTTATAACTAAAATCATATAGTTATAATGTTCTAAAGCTCATCGATAGGCAAAATGTCATATCGATCTATAAGAAAATCTTATTTAGATATCTTAAGTTTGTAAATTTTCTTAATTTTTTAGGCATATTAAAAAAAAAAGTACGCTGTTGTTGAGAATTGCGGCAAGTACCCTGCTTACTGTGACCTGCATTAT
>URKL01000288.1 GCA_900548485.1 uncultured Succinatimonas sp. | reverse complement strand
ACAGATTGTCCGTACTTGTTTTTAAAGAACTTTATTTCCTCGCTCGGAGGTTTTTTGTTTACCATCTTGCGAGATGGTGATTGAGTATTATACAGATTTAATTTTGCTTGTCAACAATTTTTTAATCTTTTTTTATTTTTTTTACACTCAATTCTAGACACATTTTTTTAGCGTGCATTATTTATATTAAATCTTTTTTATATTCTGTCAATAAATTACTTATCGACATCTTAAACTATGCATTTATACAGATTATTTGTTTTTATATCTGCTTTTAAATTTTAATTAAGCTTATATTGGTTTTATATTGTGAATCCTCTTTCTTCTATAGATAAAGAATTTCCCGCTTTAGCGAGGACTGCAATGATTACGAATATCCTCTGTGATTTACGCTATCTTTTCAGGTATAGAGTTCAGAAACCCCACAATATTTTATATGTGGCATTATGATGATATTCACCAACTCCGCCTACATTCCCCACCTTAAAAGAAGCTCCCTTTTGGCGAATTATGTTAAATTTTTTAAGACTTAACTAAAAAAAAAGGCTCATAAATGAGCCTTTTTTTTTCATTACATGAAGAAATTACTTCTTGTAACGACGAGCTAAGTTGTCTAAACGCTCGTTAGCACGGGCAGCATCAGACTTAACGAAAGCAACATCGTTAGCTAACTTAGACTGCTGAGCCTTTAAAGCATCAACATCAGCCTGGATAGCGTCGATCTTAGCCTCTAAAGCAGAGGTATCAGCGCAGCCAACTAAAACAGTAGCACCAACAGCAACAACGCCTAACATAGCCTGGAACTTGTTCATTTTTATCTCCAAAACTTTTTATAACATAACAATGAAGCATTATGCTCCGTTGCATTTTGTATTCTAATATAAAAAAGTAACTTTAGCACATTGCTATGAAAAATAATTTAATATCTTCTTCAAAGCAAATATATTTTACTAAAGAACTTTATCATCCTTTTGTATAAAAGGTACTGCTAATTCTATTCCTAATTTTTCTTTATGGTTAACTTTTTTTGAAAATATTTCTCATTGTATTTACATAAGTTGAAAGATCAGGAAAAACCTGGGCAAAAGGAGCTTTTTCTATTTCTTTACAAGGTCTATTTGCCAATAAAATAGAAGTATTGATCCCCGCGCTCTGTGCGGCAATTAGATCTGAGGCATGATCTCCAATCATAATTGATTGAGATAGATCTATATCTAGCAAAGAACTTGCTTTTAAAAGCATACCAGGCTTAGGTTTTCTACAATAGCAATCACATCTATATTCAGGAAGCGGGGCCTTTGGGTGATGGGGGCAATACAAAATCAAATCAAAACGAGCATCATAAAGATCTAGTTCTGATTGCATAAAAAACGACAGCTTTTTAAAATCTGCTTCTGTATAAAATCCTCGTGCGATTCCTGATTGGTTTGTCACTAAAACAGTAAGAAAAGAAGCTTTCTTTATAATTGATAAAGACTGCTTTACTCCTTTAATGAATTCAAAATTAGCAATGCTCCCAACATAACCGTGATCGATATTTATCACTCCATCACGGTCAAAAAAAACTGCTTTGCGCACTATTGCAAGTCCTGGATTTTTTTTGAATCTAAAGCTATATCTTCATTATTTACAACTACAATACCTGCTTTTAATACCATATTTGCAATAGCCTTAGCTTCATTTAAAGAATGCAGATCACATGATCCACATTGATAAGCATTAGAAGCTGGAATCTTAATATCATCTTTAAGATTAGCAATATCTTGCATTGCCTCTAACATGCTCAGTGAAACTTTATTGGGATCTGCTTGACCTATAAGGCTCATGTAAAAACCTGTTTTACATCCCATAGGAGAAATATCAATTACCTCAATAAGATTAGGTTCATTGATATGCTCACGCATAAATCCTGCAAAAAAATGCTCTAAGGTATGAATACCCTTTTCTGGCATCATCGCAGTATTAGGCTTAACAAAACGCAAATCCCAAACTTCGATAATATCTCCCTTAGGAGTATTTAACACTTTAGCACAGCGCACTGAAGGAGCTGGCATAATAGCATGATCTACAAGAAAACTATCAACTAAAGGCATGGGTATAACCTAATATCAATACAAATTGCAACGTAATAATTGTTGACGATAACGATCAGAACGATTTTTTACCGTAGAAGCTGCTTCTTTTAGCCATGTTTTATTTACATAACTACCTCTTTGAAAACCACCCCAGTTTTT
>URKL01000287.1 GCA_900548485.1 uncultured Succinatimonas sp. | reverse complement strand
CACTGAAGCTAGGTAGTAATATCTAGCAGTAGGAATCCCCTTGCTTTAGCAAGGGTAGGAAGTCAATTCATGTCCAAAATAAAGCATTAGCTTTAAAAAATTAAAATTTTTTATAAAAATGCAAATTTTGTAAAAAATTTTTTTAAATTTCTTAGCTGAAAATAATATACTTAAGTATAACAATCTGATGTATATATCAAATTTTAAATAGCTTTAATCTTTTAAACAAAGAAAGATAAATTTGTTTTGATATATAACTAATTATTAAAGATCTTTTGCGATCTTATCTAGGTCACTGATATATAAATATAAGCTCTATTTTTTTAGAGGCCTAATGAGCCTAGATAGTCTTAAAATCATGTTTTAAATAAGACTTAAAATGGCGTCTAAATAATAAAGCAGACATGCTAAGGAGCTATGCATGAGAAGAGTTAAAAGCATTCTGGTTGTGATTGAACAACAGCAATTTCGCCAACCAGCCTTAGAGCGCGCTTTAGCTTTATATAATTTGCAAAAAGTGCGTCAATTTAAAAATCAGGGGGTCAAGCGTCCTGATTTACGCATTGTGGCGGTAATGCCTGTTTTTGATAATTCTTGGGATTTAACACAGGTTCTCTCCATTGAGCAGACCTCTGAGATGAAAAAGAATTTGTTACAAAAATATAAAAGCTGGCTTGATGCTTATTTATCCATTCATGCTATGGGGGTACCGATTGAACGCAAGATCATTTGGTCGCGTAGTTTAGGTAAGGAATTAACTGCCATTGCTAAGGAAGAGTGCTGTGATATCTTAATTAAGACAGCTGATATTCATGGTATTTTGGATTCAGTGATCTTCACGCCTTTAGATTGGCAATTATTACGGCATTCTCCGGTACCGGTGTTCATCGCTCAGGATCATATGTGGTCGCCTACTGGTACTATTGCAGTAGCTATCGACTTGAGTACGCCTGATGATATGTCAGTAAGACTTACTAATGTACGTCTTTTACGTGAGGCACAGGAACTATCTAAATATACAGGTTGTACTGTGCATATTATCAATGCTATTCCACCTTTTGTTCCTCCGGCAGCTTTAGATATGCCAGGCTTATCTTCAAATGCCTTTGCCGATAGTGTTCTTAAAGATGGTTGTAAAGCTGTTTTAGCTTTTGCCGCTCGCCATAAAATCCCTGCTGAGAATTGCCATATTCGTGAGGGACAGCCTGATGAAGTTATCCCGGCTTTATGTAAAGAATTAAATCCGACAGCTTTATTCATTGGTACTTCAGCACGTAAGGGTATAGCTGTAGCCTTAGTTGGTAATATCTGTGAGCGTGTAGTCGATGCTTTAGATTGTGATGTGGCAGTAATCACTCCTAAGAGTGTGATAGAGCGTATCCCAACTTCAGAGCATAATAAATCTATCTAATATGCAAAACGATACTTCATTATCAAAAGAGGCTGACATTTACGGACGTAATGTTAGCCCTTATTTTAATCTTGCTGATAAACAGGAAAAATATAAGGCAGATAAGCTCTATAAGCGCTTACGCCGCAAGGTAGGACATGCTATAGGTGATTATGGCATGATTGAGGCAAACGATAAGATCATCGTTGCCATGTCAGGTGGCAAGGATAGTTATGCGCTTTTAGATATGCTTTTATCGTTAAAGCGTTCAGCTCCAATTCCTTTTACCTTAGTTCCAGTTCATGTAGATCCTGGTTTTCCTAATGCCCCAACATATCTTTTAGAAGAGCATTTGAAAAAAGTAGGTCTTGAATACATTATCGAAAAATACCCGATTTTTGATCTCTGTAAAGAAAAGATCCCTGAAGGTCAACCTTATTGTTCGCTATGTTCACGTCTAAGACGCGGTAAAATCTATGGTATCGCCCGAGAAATTGGTGCAAATAAGATTGCTCTTGGACATCATAAAGACGATGTTTTAGCTACTTTCTTTTTAAACCTATTTTATTCAGGTATTATCAAATCCATGCCGCCTATTTTACGTACGGATAAAGATGATTTAACTGTAATAAGACCATTAGTCTATTGTCGGGAGCGTGATTTGAAGTCTTTGTCTAAGCTTAAGCAATATCCTTTATTACCTAAAGGTTTATGCGGCTGGGGAGAAGATCAACAGCGCGCTGCTATGGCTAAAATGATAAGGGAGTGGGATAAAACTAATCCTAAGCGTGCCGATATTGCCTTTAAAGCTTTAGGAAATGTGATCCCGTCCCACCTTTATGATAAAAATATCTTTGATTTTTCAAACATCTCTGATGGACCTAAGGTAAAAT
>URKL01000286.1 GCA_900548485.1 uncultured Succinatimonas sp. | reverse complement strand
TATGGCAGGGCTTGCTAGGCTAGATTAGGAAGTGAACTTTCAAAAGAGTCAGCACTTAAAAAGCACTGAAGAGAGATAGTAATCTAAGCAGTAGGGATCTCCTTGCTAAAGCAAGGGGAGAAAGTCAAGGTTAATTGTTAGTAATAGGTAGCAATATAAAGAAAATTGGTTAACAATAACACATAGATGTTTTTTAATTTTATGGCGCCACTTTATGCTAAATTTTGAATTTTGTAGACCTACTAATTATATTTTTGGTCGTTATACTGAAAATCAAGTTGCCAAATTAATTACAAATTTAGGTTATAAAAAGATCTTGCTTGTTTATGGCTGTGGTAGCTGTGTGAAATCTGGTCTTTTAGATAAGGTTTTAAATTCATTAGAACAAGCTGGTATTGATGTAATTACCTTAGGTGGAGTTAAATCCAATCCACAAGCCGATCTTGTTTATAACGGAATTTATCTTGGTCGTGAACATCAAGTTGAGTTCGTTTTAGCCATAGGTGGTGGTAGTGTTATTGATACAGCTAAGGCAATTTCATTAGGTATACCTGATGATGGTGATTTTTTTGATTTCTTTTTAGGAAAAAGAGTTCCTAAACAGGCTTTAAACGTAGGTGTGATCTTAACAATTGCCGCAGCAGGTTCTGAAGGAAGTACAAATGCGGTAATTGAAAAAGAAATTGATGGTCATATTTTAAAAAAATGCTGTTTAACTAATTTAAATTTACCAACTTTTGCCATCTTAAATCCAGAGATTACCTTTAGTGTCAGTCAATATCAAACAGCCTGTGGTGTTTGCGACATGATCTGTCATGTTCTTGAACGTTATTTTACTAATACTCAGGATGTTACCGTCTCAGATAGATTATGTGAGGGCTTATTAATTTCAATTATTGAAAATGCATTAATTGTTAAAGACGATCCTGAAAATTATGAGGCACGAGCCAATTTAATGTGGGCTAGTACCTTAGCTCATAGCGACCTATGTGGCGCAGGTCGTGAGCAGGACTGGGCCTCTCATAATTTAGAACATCAACTCTCAGCATTATATGATGTTGCTCATGGTGCAGGTTTGGCGGTAATTTTTCCTGCTTGGATGGAGTTTACTTATAAGCATGATGTCATGCGCTTTGTACAATTTGCTAATCGTATTTTTGGTTGTGCGGTTAATTTTGACGATCCTGAAAGTACAGCCCGAGCCGGTATAGAGGCTCTACGTGAATTTTTCTTCGATTTAAATCTGCCTTTATCCTTTGAAGATTTAGGCGCTAAGGTCTCAGATATTCCTTTATTGCTTAATATGTTAGGAGTTGATGACATCAACTCCACCGAAGGTAATTTTATGATCTTGCATCGTCGAGAGTGTGAACAGATTTATCGTAATGCAGCTAATTACAATTCCAAAAATTTAGTACTTTAAAATTTAATTTTTTGCAAAATTGGCACGATAGTGCAAATCAAGGCTAATATATTGATTTTTGTCTAAGATTAAAAAAATAACGCAAAGATGTTGTTTGATTAAATTTCTTTGTTTTTATAATAAAACTTAAAAAAACAGCAAAGCAAATAGGATATTTAAATATGCAAAAAGAAAATATACTTTTAAAACAACGCTATTTAGAGCTTTTGGCCAAGGATTATCCTAATCGTTTTGCCGCTTTTACTGAAATTATTAATCTGCAGGCTATTTTAAATTTACCTAAAGGCACAGAGCATTTCATCTCAGATATTCATGGTGAATACAGTGCTTTTAACCATATTGTTAATAATTGCTCAGGCGTTATCCGCGATAAGATAAATCTTATTTTCAAAGAGTTAAGCTTAGATAGTCGTACAAGATTGTGCACCTTGATCTATTATCCGCATGAGGAATTAGAGAGTTTGCGTATCAAGGGTGCTTTAAACTCAGAGTATTTACGTAAAACTATTAGCCATTTAATTATCTTAGCCACTTTCTTATCAAGTAAATATACCCGCTCAAAAGTACGTAAAGCTATGGGCGCTAAATTTGGCTTTATTATTGATGAGCTTATGCATGCTAAATCAGACGAGGATAATAATCGTCAGGTCTATCATGAAAAGATCCTCTCTTCAATTATTGAGACCGGTAACGCTTGCTATTTTATTGAAAATATTGCTGCTTTTATAAAAAGATTAGCTGTCGATCATCTGCATGTTTTAGGTGATATCTTTGATAGAGGTTGTCATCCTGAGAAATGTTTTGATCTTTTAATGAATTACCACAGCCTAGATATGCAATGGGGTAATCACGATATTTTATGGATG
>URKL01000285.1 GCA_900548485.1 uncultured Succinatimonas sp. | reverse complement strand
CCCCTTGCTTTAGCAAGGGGAGGAAGTCAAAATAGGAGGGAGTTTGTTCACTTCGATGTTCTAATTATTCATAAATCTAGGCTTATTCTGGTCAGTGGGGACATATATGCCATTTATAGCACGTAACTTTATCAGTGAAAGATTGATCCCAGCTATTGCGATTGAGAAGCTAATCGGTCAATTTGTAACTTTGAAAAAGTCTGGCAACAATTATATGGGATGTTGTCCTTTTCATCATGAAAAGACACCTTCTTTTTGTGTTACCCCTTCAAAACAAATGTTTTATTGTTTTGGCTGTAAAGAACATGGAAACGCCATTGATTTTTTAATGAAGTATAAAAATCTAGGCTTTGTGGAGGCTACCGAAGAAGCTGCTCAATTTGCAGGAATTGAGGTTGAATACGAGGCCGGATCCTCACCACAACAGTTTGACCGCTATGCAAAATATTATGAGATTATGGATCGTTGTGCGCATAAATTTAGCACGGTATTATTTTCCCCCGCAGGTAAAGTGGGAATGGATTATTTTGCGCAAAAGCGTGGTTTAAATAAAGATACGATCATTAAAGCAGGCTTAGGATATGCTCCTGAGGGGTGGCATTTTTTACAGGATCAAGTCTGTCGAAGTCCTGAAGAAGTTCAAATGTTAATTGATTTGGGCATGCTTGTTAAACATGATGATAACAAGATCTTTTCGATGTATCGTAATCGTGTAATGATTCCTATTTATGATAGAAAAGGGCGCGTAATTAGTTTTGGTGGTCGTAGTTTAGGTGATGATAAGCCTAAGTATATGAATACTAAGGAAACTCCAATTTATCGTAAACGCAATGAACTCTTTGGTCTATACGAAGTTTTAAAGGATAACAATAATCGTCCGTCATATTTTGTGATTGTTGAAGGCTATATGGACGTTATTTCTTTAAGACAAGCAGGATGTTCGACTGCAGTAGCATCTTTAGGTACAGCCACAACAGTTGAGCAGTTTAAAACCATGTTTCGCTATGCTAAAAAAATTATCTGTTGTTATGACGGCGATGTTGCGGGTAGAAATGCAGCTTGGCATGCTTTAAATATTGTTACTCCAGTTTTAGAGAGCGACTATGAGATGCGATTTGTTTTTTTACCTAAGGAACATGATCCTGATTCATATGTAAGAGAGTTAGGTTTAGGAGCTTTTACTAATTGCCTAGATAATGCTATGAGTTATCCTGAATTTTTAATTTCCCATTTAAAGGGAAATTATAATTTACAAGATCCTGGGCAGTTTAGTAAATACTTAGGTGAGGTTTTAAACTATATAAAGGCCATTCCGCTGCCAACTTTACAGACCGTATCTTTATCTTTATTGTCTGCAAATAGCGGTGTTGATGAGCGTCAGCTCTATGACATGTTAAATGGATTACAGTTAAAAACTAATAAAAGCTATGAACAAAATATCATTCCTAACGAGGAAAATAACTCATTAGATAATCATGATATTTTAAAGACTCCAATGCGCCGACTGATGGCTTTTATTTTACAACAGCCTATTTTAGTTTCATCCCAATATGAACAATTAGCTTTAGATCATTTAAGTAAATTGTGTTCACTTTTGAAGGTTAAAGGAGCTAAGGAACTTGAATATCTATTAAATCAAATCAAGCAGTGCCCTGATATAACCACAGCAATACTTGTCGAACGTTTCCGCAATACTGAAAGGGAAAGATATATAAATCTTTTAGTTAATGCACCTTTAGGTTTAAGTCTTCCTGATGGATCAGAACTTGATCAAATTGCCCGTTTAGAATTATTTGCCCGCTTGATAGCGATGGTTTTAATTGAGCCTTTAAAGAATAGATCTAGACAATTAAATTTATATTCTCAGCAGATTTCGCCTGAAGAATATAAGGAAATGACAATTATTCAAAAAGAATTAAATCAAATTGAAGGTTTAGCTTTAAAATATTGACGGATAATACATATATTAGTGTATAATAGTGCCCGTTGATGGCCCATTAGCTCAGTTGGTCAGAGCAGACGACTCATAATCGTTTGGTCTCCTGTTCAAGTCAGGAATGGGCCACCACCTTCAAAACTTATCTCTCTCTCTAAATAATCCTTTTTAATATAATTTGCCAGAAGTTATCCACCTCTAGTTTGGGGAGGAAGCTTTAATCTTGCATTACTTTATATAATCTCAACATTAAGTTTTAACAAGACTTCTATATTTTTTATCAAATTTTGGGCACACAAAACCTCGTACTTAAGTTTAAGGATGTAGTGGGATGATTAGAAAAATTTCATTTTTCTA
>URKL01000284.1 GCA_900548485.1 uncultured Succinatimonas sp. | reverse complement strand
AATTTTGAATTTAAGTGCCTACTGTAACTAGTAGACAATTTCTGCAAAAGGTCGGTATTTAGGTGCTATTGAGTACTTTGATCGTGCTCATATTATCCCTTACAAAAAAAACTTTAATGGGACATTGTACTTATTCGGGACATACCTCTGATATTGCAACATTAGAAGGTTCAATAAAACAATTAACTTATTATGGTTGCAACAAATATACAGTTATCGTAGATATCTGCAAAATATCGTATGGGAATTGTTGACGCACGAAAACCAAGCTCTAACATTAGCTAGGCTTGTTTAATTTTTTTAAGGGGGATTTAAATGGCGGTGAGATCGGGATTCGAACCCGAGATACGCTATTCACGTATACACGCTTTCCAGGCGTGCGCCTTCAGCCACTCGGCCATCTCACCGTTCATTTGAGAACGGTGCTTATTTTACAGACTTTTTTTATAAATGCAAGAAAAACTTTTAATTTCAACGAAAAAATTTTCAAAACACCGTCATTCTATAATCACTAATCTTCTATTTTATGAAAACCATAATGCAATAAAACTACGCCTGCGCGTACAACCTTACACTCCAAAAGCTCTAAAGTCTGACCTTCACAGGGTTTATCGGTATCTGTACCTATATATTCAAAAACAGCACTACCACCAGTTTTACCATCAATACCCGGATAGAGAACTAAATATAATTCATCAATAAGACCCGCTTTGAGAAAACTCCCGTTTAAAATGCCTCCGCCTGCTAAAAGAATATTTTTAAGTCCAAAGTCCTCATATAAAGAGTTAATAGCTTTTTTAAGATCGTGGCCATCAGATCCGGCAAAAGTATAAGAAATCTCTCTTTGTCTTAAATAATCCAAATATTCTTCACTAGCATAATCTTCACCTAAAATAACAATTAAAGTTGAGCCCCAAATACTATTTGAATCAAAAGCTAAAGTTCCATGAGCATCAAAAACAGCAGTTAATTTTTCATGCTTACGCACGCCCAAAAAAGGCTTAAAGCTCGCAGGTTTTGTAAAAGAAGGAGATTCAAATTTTTTGGAAACAAAATTTCTTTCAATGGTATTACGTCCAAGCAAAGCTACCTGAGGATCAATTAAATTACGAGTTTCATAATAAACATCCGGATTGCCCTCACCCTCTTGATCAAAAAGAGGAGACCAACGTTGCTCATCAATACGTCCATCTAATGAACATTCCATAAGACAGGTAATTTTTGGAGTTGTAAGTTCCATAAAAGCATCCTTTTAAAATTATTTTTTTCTAAATAAAGAGTTTACTCTATTTTTACTTGCCAAAATCCTGTTGTAATTTTTTTATTAAACTTAAATCAGCAGGAAGCCAATTTAATTTCATTAAATCATCATATTTCACCCATAAAGCATTTTCGTGCTCTAAAAGCTTTAAAGATTCATCTTTTAAATTACATAAGAAAAAGTGCAAAATTACATGACGCTGAGGATAATCAAACTCTATAGTTTCATATAGAGATTTAACCTCAATTGAAGCAGATAATTCTTCTTGAATCTCTCTTACAAGCGCATTTTCCGCACTCTCACCACTCTCAAGCTTTCCTCCAGGGAATTCCCAATAATCCTTAAATTCCCCATAACCTCGCTGTGCACAGAAAATCTGTCCTAAATGTTCGCCCTTACCCTGAATGATAGCAGCCGCAACTTCGATAGTTTGCATAAAAAATTCCTAAAAAAATCCCCAGGCAAACAATGCTTGGGGATCGTAGTGATTCTAAATAAATTTCAAATTAGATATATTTGAAATCGATTTCTTCAATCTTCTTTGACCATTCAGCAGGGCCAATCTTGTGAATGCTGTTACCGTTGCAATCTACAGCTACAGTTACCGGCATATCAACAACCTTGTACTCGCGAATAGCTTCCATGCCTAAGTCCTCGAAAGCTAATACCTTAGCTTCCTTGATGGCCTTAGATACTAGGTAAGCTGCACCACCAGTAGCCATTAAGTAAGCAGCCTTATGCTTCTTGATAGACTCAATAGCCTCAGGGCCTCGCTCTGACTTACCGATCATGCCATATAAGCCAGTCTCAGCCAACATAGTCTCAACGAACTTATCCATACGAGTAGAAGTAGTCGGACCTGCTGGACCTACAACCTCATCACGTACAGCCGGAACTGGTCCTACGTAGTAGATAAACTTCTTGTGGAAGTCAACGCCCTCAGGTAAAGGCTTACCTTGAGCAACTAAGTCACAAACACGCTTATGAGCTGCATCATGAAGATGACTTCTCAGTCTCTTCATCTTTTATTTTGTTAGTAAAA
>URKL01000283.1 GCA_900548485.1 uncultured Succinatimonas sp. | reverse complement strand
GAGGTACGTACGATTAAATACTTACAACCACTATCTTTGATAAAGTTTTCCCCATCAAGCTTAGTTTGTGCATAAACGCCTTCACAATAGGTCTGCTCATCCTCAGTATGACTTTCATAAGTTACCTTAGAAAAAACATAATCTGTGGAGATATGAATAAGCGGAATATTATTGTGAGCACAAGCATGAGCTATATACTTAGGACCTAAGGCATTAATTTCATAGGCTATATTTGGTTCACTTTCAGCCTTATCTACGGCTGTATAAGCTGCAGCATTTATAACCGCATCAAGTTTTAAATTTGATATTACCTCAAAAACCTCTTGCTCTTTGGTGATATCTAAGAGATCGCGTCCAGCCTTGACGACCTCAAAACCAGCCTTTAAAAGTTCTATGCCTAATTCCTGCCCCAATTGTCCTTGAGCACCGGTTACTAATATTCTTGCCATTTTTTAACCTTTATTTTGAAGTTTCTGCCATTCTCTTTACTAAAGCCAAAGTGATCTCATAGGACTTACTAAATGCTTTAATAGGCAAACATTCATAAGGACCATGACAATTTAAAGCCCCCATAAAAATATTTGGACAAGGTAATCCTCTATAGGAGAGATTAGATCCATCAGTACCGCCACGTACTGAATTTTCTACAACTTCGACATTAGCATCTTTAAAGGCCTTATGGCAGAGATCTAAAATCTCAGGATTAGCCTTAAGAGCTTGAGCTAAATTTTTATATTGAGGAGTAATTACAACAGAGCAAGCCTCATACCCCACACTCTTATTGATAAACTTTGCACATTCTTTAACAAAGTCTTCACGTTCTTTGAGTTTATTTTCATCAAAATCGCGCAGAATAAGTTCGACACAAGCGTTTTCAACTTGTCCCTGTATATTATAGATATGATAAAAGCCCTCTTTGCCATAAGTAGTCTCAGGTCTTTGTGTACTTGGTAATAAAGACATGAACTTTGCAACTAACGAAGTAGCATTGACCATAGCCTTATAAGCTACAGCAGTGTGGACACTGATACCTCTAAAGTTTACACAAGCCTTTGAAGCATTGAAGGTAGCTACATCAAGTTCACCTAGATTACTGCCATCAATAGTTATTCCATACTCACATTTAAATTCATCAGGTTTTATATGTGAAGTAGAAGTTCCTAATTCCTCATCTACAGTAAATACCGCACATAAAGGACCGTGTTTAATTTCAGGATGCTCCTTTAAGGTCTTTAAAAGCTTAACAATTATAGCTACACCAGCTTTATCATCAGCACCTAAAAGAGTTGTGCCGTCAGTGACAATAATGTCATCGCCTAAATGCTCAAAAAGCTTAGGACAAATATTACTGTCAATTACTAAACCATTATCAAGCTTGATACCTTCTTTAGAGGAGAAGTGTTCAACTAATCTTGGTTTAACATTCTTGCCACTTGCATCAGGGGCAGTATCTAAATGGGCTAATAAACACAAACCTTTAGCATTTTCACAGCCTTCTGAAGCCGCAACGAAGGTCTTAACAATACCTTTATCATCAATATAGGTCTCATAACCTAAGTTTTGTAAAAAATCACGTAAATAAGCACCTAATTCTAACTGACCTGCACTTGAGGGTACTGTTTGAGATTTAGCCAAAGCCTGAGTATCAAAGGTAACAAGCTTACAAAATATATCTACAAGTTCATTTTGTTTAGCTAAATTCTTTAATGCATTTTCGCTTGCACTCTGTAACATTTAATACCTCAATATTCTATCTATACTATTCACGCGCTAAAGCTTCAATCGGGTTTAATCTTGCCGCAGCTCGAGCCGGCATAAAGCCAAAGACCACACCAATTATAGATGAAGTCAAAACTGCAACTATGATCGAGACTGCTGAAAATGATAACGGGATTGAGGGCATCACTATACCTAAAATCCACCCCATCAGTATTGAAAAGATTACTCCCATCAAACCACCTATGATACATACTGTAATCGACTCAATCAAAAATTGCGTCATGATATCACTTTGACGGGCTCCAACAGCCATTCGAATACCTATCTCACGGGTTCGTTCGGTAACTGATACTAACATAATATTCATAACGCCAATACCGCCCACAATCAAGGATATGACAGCAATTGCGGAAATTAACAATGTAAAGGTTCCTGTTGTTTGACTTATGGACTTCATAATGGTGTCAGATGACTGAATAAAGAAATCTTTACGTCCATGACGAGCTTTAATCAGAGAGATAATACTTTTCTCGCGTCTTTAGTCTCCCGTCCTATGCGGCTGCGGTCGAAGCTTTGTTGCGTTCCGCA
>URKL01000282.1 GCA_900548485.1 uncultured Succinatimonas sp. | reverse complement strand
CTACATCCTTAAACTTAAGTACGAGGTTTTGTGTGCCCAAAATTTGATAAAAAATTGAGCTTAAAAAATCCCTTGTTGAGATAACGCAACAAGGGATTTAACATGAACTCCTCTCTCCTATAGAGAGTAGAGCTTCTTACTGTATGTTAAAGATCTAAATTATCATCATTGCTAGGAAGCATTATAAGTTGTTGCTGAAGTGCTGCAATTTCATCGCGAATTTGAGCTGCCTCTTCAAACTTTAATTCCTGTGCAAGTTTTACCATCTGTTCTTGTAACTTAGATATAGTCTTAGAAAGTTCATGTGGATTTAAAGTCTTGTGTTGCTTCATTTCCCATGCTTTTCTTGAAATAGGACGCTGACGTGACTCTTGAGGGGCTTTAAAGACATTAGTATCTGTAATTGCAGCCTCCATTACATCCACAATCTTCTTTTCAATTTGCTTAGGAATAATATGATGCTCTTGATTATAGAGTTCCTGAGCTTGACGACGACGCATAGTTTCATCCATAGTTTTTTTGATAGAGTCAGTAAGCTTATCAGCGTAGAAGATTGCTCTACCATTTACATTACGCGCCGCTCGACCTACGGTTTGAATTAAAGAGCGATATGAACGCAAAAACCCCTCTTTATCTGCATCTAAAACTGCAACTAATGACACCTCTGGCATATCTAAGCCCTCACGTAAAAGATTGATGCCGACTAAGACGTCAAATTCTCCAAGCCGCAGATCGCGAATAATCTCCATTCTCTCTACCGAATCGATATCTGAATGCAAATAACGCACCTTAATGCCATGCTCATCTAAATAAGCGGTTAATTCTTCAGCCATCTTTTTTGTTAAAGTTGTAACTAAAACACGCTCATTTTTAGCAGTGGTCTTTCTAATTTCGCCCATAAGATCGTCAACTTGCGTTGCGACTGGACGAATTTCAATTAGAGGGTCAAGTAAACCTGTAGGTCTAATTAATTGCTCAACAACTTGACTTGATTCTTTTAATTCGTATTCAGCTGGGGTCGCTGAAACATAAATAGTTTGTGGCTGAAGTTTTGTAAACTCCTCAAATCTCAAAGGACGATTATCAAAGGCTGAGGGTAATCTAAAACCAAAATTAATTAAATTTTCCTTTCTTGATCTATCTCCACGATACATAGCGCCAATTTGAGGTACCGTCACATGCGACTCATCGATAATCAATAAACCATCTTTAGGAAGATAATCAAATAAACATGGTGGTGGTTCTCCAGGGTTTCTACCGGTTAAATAACGAGAGTAGTTTTCAATACCTGAACAATAACCAAGTTCATTTATCATCTCAATATCATAAGCTGTGCGTTCACGAATGCGTTGCTCTTCTAAAAGCTTATTATTTTGTAAAAAGAACTGGCAACGTTCTTGAAGCTCGCTTTTAATTTCCTCTACAGCGTGCTTCAAAATTTCCTTAGGAGTGATGTAATGGGTCTTAGGGAAAATAGTCACACGGGGAATATTTTGAATCTGAGCCCCGGTTAGCGGGTCAAAGGTGCTAATTTTTTCAATCTCATCATCAAAAAGCTCAATTCTTACTGCATAACCATCAGATTCTGCAGGATAGATGTCTATAACATCGCCTCTAACTCTAAAGGTAGAACGCGCAAAACCAAGATCATTACGTGTATATTGCAATTCAGCTAATCTCTTGGTGATATCATCAAGACTAATATGCTCTCCGCGCGATACATGTAACATCATCTTTAAATATGTCTGAGGTTCACCTAAACCATAAATGGCTGAAACAGTACAGACTACAATGACATCCTTGCGCTCCATTAAAGCTTTAGTGGCAGAAAGACGCATCTGATCGATATGTTCATTGACCATTGCGTCCTTTTCAATAAAAGTATCAGTTGCCGCTACATAAGCCTCAGGCTGATAATAATCATAATAAGAGACAAAGTATTCCACTGCATTTTTAGGGAAAAATTCTTTCATCTCTCCATATAATTGCGCAGCTAGAGTTTTATTATGCGACAAAATCATAGTTGGACGGTTTAACTTAGCAATAACATTTGCCATGGTAAAAGTCTTGCCTGAACCGGTTACACCTAAAAGAGTCTGAGCTTTATCTCCCTGTTCTAAGCCTTCGCATAAGAGATTGATTGCCTGTCCCTGATCACCTGAGGGTTTAAAATCAGACTTTAAAATAAAATCACGTTTTAGAGCCACTTGCTAAATCCTAAATGAAAGCAGATCAAATTTTTTATTTGGAAAGATTATACTTTAATCAAAAATTTTAACCTCTCACCTTGCCAAAATTAGTCATTTTT
>URKL01000281.1 GCA_900548485.1 uncultured Succinatimonas sp. | reverse complement strand
CGAATGCTGCGTTTTTCTTCTTGTTGAAGGTGTTGAGCATGTCGTCATAGAGGTCCGCTTTTTTGAAGACGATCTTTTATATAATCAAAACATTTATTTAGATTGCTATGTTCATCATCATTTAAAGACAGATGTAAAGTTTTATCTAGCATCCATTCTTTAAATATGCCTAATTCCATATCAATAAAATTGCGATCAAAATTTAAAAGCTCAACCTTTACCGCACTCAAAGGCATTAAAAGATCACAAGCTTTCAAATACAAGTCTTCCATAGAAACTGGATTTAAAGCATCTTGAAAGGTTTTATTTCCAAGATCTTCTAAAACCATAAAACCTTGTTGCAAATCGCTATGATAAATCCTAGGTACACAAAGACCTACTTTTAATAAAGCGTTATCAATAGCAATAAATTCATGATTTTTTTGACTTGCAGGAGGGGCATCAACAGCAATGCCAAAGGGGAAACGAAAATAACGCCGTAAACTTGCATCTCCATTTAAAGCTTGCAGTTCACATTTTCCATATAACTGTTCAATATAGGCCGCTAATGCGGCCTCTCTTATATCAGTCACGTTTGAATACCAGATCCCAAACTCCATGACCCAAGCGTTCGCCACGGAGTTCGAATTTAGTCAATGGACGCCATGCAGGTCTATCTATAAAACTACCATTACTTGCGGTGTTACTAAATCCACTAGCACGAGTCATTACATCCAACATCTGCATTGCGTACTCTTCCCAATCTGTAGCTAAACGTACAAGACCACCATGTTTTAAAGATGGGGCTACCATGCTAATAAAATCATCATTGATTAAACGACGTTTAAAATGACGCTTTTTAGGCCATGGATCAGGGAAGAAAACTTGTAAAATATCAATACATTCTTCACGTAAATGATGTTTAAAAATTTCAAAAGCATCATATTGAATAATACGGACATTCTTAAGACCAAGCTCTTCTACAAGCATTAAGGCAGAACCAACCCCTGGAGGATGAACTTCAATACCTAAATAATTACTATTAGGATCTTCTTGAGCCATTTGGGTAAAAGATTTACCCATACCAAAACCGATTTCAACAACCAAAGGAGCCTCACGGCCAAAAAGCTCAGTTGGATTTAGGTATTTTCCTTCCTCAACCGCAACGAGGTATTTAGGGCCTAGTTCCGCAAGTGCACGCGTTTGAGCTGCAGTAATACGGCCTGCGCGCACCACATAGGATTTTATATGACGGTCCTGTAAATTCTCGTTTTCCATTAGATGAGTTCTAACTCCTGCATTTGAACCTTGATTTCTTCACGTAAGGACTGACTAATCGGTAAAATCGGCATTCTAGTCTCTTCAGAGCATAAACCTAACAAAGAAGCGCCATATTTTGCCGGAGCAGGGGACGGCTCTTTAAACATAAGTTTATGTAACTTCATCAACTTGTCTTGAAGTTCACGAGCCTCTAACCATTTATTTTCTGCACATAAGGATTGAACCTTAGCTACTAATTGCGGAGCGATATTTGCAGTTACAGAAATAACACCACAACCACCGGCAATATTGTAACTTACAGAAGTAGAATCCTCTCCTGATAACCAGGTAAAATCGCTCTTGCTGATTAACTGTCTTTCAAGCCATGGACGTTCTAAGTTACCAGTTGCATCCTTTATACCAGCAATACGTGGCAATTGAGCTAAACGCTCTAAAGTTTCAGGCATTACATTAACTACTGCACGTCCAGGAATATTGTAAACAAAGATTGGTAAATCAGTCTCATCATGAACCATCTTAAAGTGAGCGTATAAACCTTCTTGGTTCGGTCGATTGTAATAACCAGCTACATGTAAAAGACCATCTGCACCAGCCTTTTGAGCTGCTTGAGACAAGTAAATAGCTTCAACTGGGTTATTAGAACCTGCACCAGCCATTACCGGAACCTTGCCATGAGCTACAGAAGCAACAATCTCGATAACACGAATATGCTCTTCATGAGTTAAAGTTGGACACTCACCTGTAGTACCAGCAGGAACAATAGCATTAGTTCCATTATCAATATGCCATTGAGCCATCTTAGCTAAGGCTTCTTCATCCAAACGACCGTCTTTAAACGGGGTAATCAATGCTACTAAAGAACCGTGAAATTTATGCATGTTAATCTCCACAGATTGACCTAGCTTAAAAACTTAAGCTAGGTAAAATCTTTTAAATTAAGCTCACCCTTACGTGTGCTTTTTTAGTTATTAGGTCTTAAAGTCGGGAATAAAATAACGTCACGAATAGTATGACAATTTGCAAAGAGCATGACGGTACGATCAATACCGATACCCTCTCCTGCTGTAGG
>URKL01000280.1 GCA_900548485.1 uncultured Succinatimonas sp. | reverse complement strand
CGGCAAGTAATGAGGCTTTTTTCAACAGCCCGCTACCTCTCAGTTAGTTGCCTCTCACCCTATGACTGGTAATACCTGGGAAATGAACGCCATCGCTGCTGCTGTATTAGGTGGTACTTCTCTTATGGGTGGTGTAGGCACCATCATCGGTACCGTTATCGGTGCTTTTATCATCGGTGTAATTTCCGACGGTATGGTTATGTGCGGTGTTTCTGAATTCTGGCAGATGATCATTAAAGGTTTAGTAATCGTCTTAGCTGTAATCATCGATCAATATCAAAGAGGATTACAAGCTCGCATGGCTCTGCAAGCACGCAATGAAAATAAATAAGGAGAACTTCCTATGTTATTTAAACAAAAAGGTGTGAGCATTTTAGCGGCATTAACCGGTCAGGTAATCAGTATTACTGATGTTGAAAGTCCGATCTTTGCTGGAAAAGTTGTGGGGGATGGTGTGGCCATTATTCCCACCTCCCCTGAGGTAATAGCTCCAATTTCCGGAACCATTTCCTTTATCGGAGAACAAAAACATACCTACGGTATTACAGGTTTTGACGGTATTGAGGTACTCATCCACTTAGGCATTGGCACAGTTTCTTTAAATGGTGAAGGCTTTACTCCACTAGTTAAAACTGGACAGCGCGTCAATGCAGGTGATCGGATCTGTATCGTCAACTGGGAAGAAATCAAAAATAAAGGTTTTGATATTACAAGCCCTGAGGTAATTACCTCCACTGCAATTGACAAGATTAAACGACTAACGCTAACCACAGGCTTTGCCACTGCAGGAATTTCAGCTTGCATGCGTTATGTCATCAAATAAGGAGATTTTAAATATGACCGCATCTATTAAATTAGGTTTTGTTCCGACAAGACGTAGCGTTTTTAGCGCTCCGGATGCTTTAAAATATCGCGATTTAACTGCAAAGCGTTTAGAAGAATTAGGTATTAATTTTGTAGATATCAAGGATATCAATCCTGAAGGCTTATTATTTGCCGATGAAGATATCGCTAAAATTGCAGCTAAATTCCGTAAAGAAAAAGTTGACGGTATCATCTTAGCTCACTGTAACTTTGGTACAGAATATGTCTGTGCTCGTTTAGCTAAAGAATTAAATCTTCCTGTATTGTTATGGGGTCCTTTAGATGAGCGCCCACTTCCTGATGGCCGTCGTTTACGTGATACTCAATGTGGTTTATTTGCCACAGGTAAAGTCTTACGTCGTTTCCAGGTTAAATTTACCTATTTAACTAACTGCCGCCTGTCCGATCCAGTCTTTGAACGTGGTATCCGTGACTTTATGGCTGTATGTAATGTTGTTAAAACTTTCAGACATATCCGCATATTACAGATGGGCCCTCGTCCTTATGATTTCTGGACAACCATGTGCAATGAAGGCGAACTTTTAGAGAAATTCAACATTCAGTTAAGCCCAATTCCGCTTCCTGAATTAGTTGCCGAAGTTCGTCGCATTCAAAAAGCTCAAGAGGCTCAAGAAGAATTAGCTTTCTTGCAGGAGAACACCAATATCAAGATCTCTTCAACAAAAGTTGAGACCGTAGCAGCTCTAGCTCACGCAATGCGCAATTTGGTTGATAAATATGGTTGTAATGCTGGTGCTATTCAATGCTGGACTGCCTTACAAGGAGAGCTTGGCATCATGCCATGTGCCGCTAATGCTATCTTAAATGACTTAGGCATTCCGGTAGTCTGCGAGACCGATATTCACGGTGCGATCACCTCCCTCTTAGCAGAGGCTGCTGTTATGAATCGCTCACGTAGCTTCTTTGCCGATTGGACTGTACGTCATCCTGACAATCCAAATGGTGAATTACTGCAACACTGCGGTCCTTGGCCGTTCTCTGTTGCCTCTCAAAAACCTGATTTAACCTGTCCAATTGCTTTCCCAGATGAAGGTTCACTCTCTGCTGAAGCAAAGCCTTGCGATAAGTTAACCTTAACCCGTTTTGATGGTGATAATGGTGAGTACTCCTTACTTTTAGGTAATGCTAAGAGTTGTGAAGGCCCTAAAATTTTAGGTACCTATATGTGGGTTGAAGTTGAAAATATCAAACGTCTTGAGGAAAAGATTGTTACAGGTCCATATATCCATCACTGTGTAGGTGTTTATGCTGATGTAGTACCGATTTTATATGAGGCTTGTAAGTACATTGGCATCAAGGCCGATCTCTATGATCCAATTGAAGAGCAGGTAAAGGCTTATTTACGTGGAGAATAATCGAATGCAAAATTTATCTAAGCTTGCCTATAAGTTACGTAAAAATGTTATCGATATGATCGTTGCAGGTAAGGGCGGTCATATCGGCGG
>URKL01000279.1 GCA_900548485.1 uncultured Succinatimonas sp. | reverse complement strand
ATTTTTTGTATCTTTACGCCATGAAAAAGGATGCTAAAAACCGTTATCTTTTTAGGTAACGGTTTTTTGCTTTTAAAATTTTAAAAAATTAAATGTTTAGTAGGAGTGATGATTTCATCTAAAGGCATATCCCAGCGCTCGACAGGAACTTCATCTATACACTGAAAATCATAGGCAACACCTATAGTGAGACATTCGGCACTTAATTTTTTTAAGGCGCGATCATAATAACCACCACCCATACCTAAACGATTGCCTTGCCTATCAAAGGCTACTAAGGGCACAATTAAAATCTCTAATTGCTCAAAGCCTAAAAATCTTTCTGGATTATTTTCAGGCTCTAAGATATGGAAGCGATTTTCTACTAATTCATCGTCTTTATCAAAACGATAAAAATCCATCAGACCTTTATGTTCAATATCAATACGAGGTAGAGCTAAGGTATGACCTATCTTTAACAGCGAGGCATTGATATTACGGCTTGATAACTCTCCTGAAGTACTAACGTAGGAGCCAATAATACGTTCTTGTTGAAGTTTTGGATGTTTGACTAAAATATTAGCTATTTTATATCCGGCATCTTCAATATCTAAGGCACTGAGATTACGGCGAATGGAGAGCATGCTCTGGCGTAGGGCAGTGCGTTTTTTCTTGTTTTCAGAATGTTTAGTTTCCATTTAAATTGTGTTTTAAAGTAGCTTTTATAGTTTCAATTTTTTGTTGTGCTAAGGCTTCAAAAGGCGAACTGTTTTCAAGATAATCGCGTAAACGATTTTCACTTTCAAGTGCAATGAGAACAGCTGTTTGTTGAGGACTTAAAGTCGGATTTTCGCGCATCATTTGCGAACTCTTGCTTTGGATAGAGGCAATACTCTCACGTAAACCTTTTATCTTATCTGCAGTTACTCTTAAGGTAAAAGTGATCCCAAAGAGGGAGAAGGTAACGTTTTCTGTTTTTTGATCTAAAGCATCACTCATAAAAAAATCCTGTACTATTTTGTTTATTTTAAGCTAAAGTCGACAAAATGACTAATCTTTAAATCATGAGGAAGATCTGCAAATCGATTTAGACAATGGAGGTGGCTACGTGTAAAATATGGTCAATATGATTAATTATAAAGGAAACTTATGAGCGAGAAGCTGCAGAAGGTCTTATCACGTTTGGGAATTGGCTCAAGACGTGGAATTGAAAAAATGATTGCTGATGGTCGAGTTAGCTGTAATGGTGTGGTTGCTAAGATTGGTGATCGCGTTGAGGCTGATAAGATTAACGTGCAAATTGATGGTAAAGTTGTGCTTATGCCATCAACCCAGAAGCCTCAGTGTCGTGTTTTAATGTATCACAAACCTGAGGGTGAACTTACAACTCTAAACGATCCTGAGGATCGTCCTACGGTTTTTGATCACTTACCTAAACCCGATTTTGGACGTTGGATCTATGTTGGTCGTTTGGATATTAATACCTCTGGATTATTGCTCTTTACTACAGATGGTGATTTAGCAAATGCTCTTATGCATCCGCGTCATGGTATTGAGCGTATTTATGCCTCGCGTATTTACGGTGAAGTAAGCGAGCAGATGCTAGAACAATTGCAAAGCGGTGTAATTTTAGAGGATGGTAAGGCTCATTTTGACAAGGTCACCTATGTCGGAGGTGAAGCTCGTAATGCCTGGTACCATGTTTCTTTAAAAGAAGGTCGTAAACGTGAGGTTAGACGTTTATGGGAAGCTGTAGGCGTTAAAGTAAGTCGTCTTATACGTATTAGCTATGGTGGTATTGAACTTGATCCTGCTTTAAAGTCAGGTCAGTATCGTGAGCTAACTTTAAGAGAGATAAATAGACTTCGTCGTTTAGCTGATATGGAGCCTTTGTCTTTAGATGATATGCCTAAAGAGCCTTTGGTAAATATTACTGAAGCCCCATATAAAGCAAGAGCTGTTAAGAGTACAGTTGTTAAGAGAAACTCAGAAAAAACTCACAATGAACGGCCACGTGTACCTGGAAGTTTGGGTAATGCTAAATACGCCTCATCAAGAAGAGCTGTCCTTGAGGATAAAGACGAGGATAAGCGTAATTTTGAGAGACGCCCTAGTTCAAAAAAGGGTACTTATGGTGGAAAACCTAGCGCAAGAAAGAGTTCTTATGGTGGCAAGAATTCTTTTGCTGATGAAAACAGATCTTTTAGCAAAAAAACTAAAGCTGAAGGTTATGCTAAAACATCTCGTAGCTCCTATAGATCTGAGCGTTCTTTTGATGATTTTGATTCTTCTAAAAATGATAGAAGAAGAGCTCCTGCTAAAAGATCCTCTACCCGTTGGGAGGATCAGAAAGGAC
>URKL01000278.1 GCA_900548485.1 uncultured Succinatimonas sp. | reverse complement strand
CAGGCGCCATGGCCCCGCAGGGCGTGAAACAGCTCGCGATGGTTGGGGTCGTAGAGAGGGTGAGTTTACAGTTTATAAGAGAAGCCAGGCAAAGAATAATGCAAATGTACAGACGAGCGTTTCCTTTGCGCAGTCTGCTCAGGCACCAGAGGAGTTTTCTGGCAAGCTTGTAAACAGCTGCGGTCAGCCAGAAACATTAAAGGGTGACGAAAAGATCTATGAGATCAGCGTGCAGTATGCAAGGGAAAATGGAAAAGGCCGTAAGGAAGGCTATGATTGCATTCTTTCCTTTGATTATGCATGTGAAAGCATGGAACTTTTTGTAAATGGCAGAAAGGTAAACGATTATTTCTATACAGGCCAGAAGGCACTCTTTAGTTTGGGATATTTTGCCTTCCCGACAAAAATCACAGCAGTGCTTCATCCGTTGCATGAGGGTGATCATATCTACCTGCAGGAATGGCCAAAAATGGATGATAAAAAAGCATGCCGGATTGAGGCGGTTACGCTTACAGAACAGTTTACTTGATAGTTATGTTTGCGATATAAATAAAATGATGTTGGGGTCAAAAGGTATTTTGCCCCCAACTGATATCCACGAATTGCTCCGTTGCTATGCAACTTTCGCAATTCTAAAAACATTCGGATTCGCTGATTTTCCTTGAAAATCGCTGCATCCTCATGTTTTTGCGGGGTCCAAGCTCAAAAACCTAATCGTGCAAGCACGAACGGCTTTTGGAGCTTTTGACCCTGGTATCATTTTATCGAAGAATAATATAAACCGCATAAGCTAAATACATTGCTACCATTGCGATTCCTTCTTTTCTGCTGATCTTTTTCTTTGTTGCTGCAAAAATCCATACAACAACTGAGAAAACTACTAAAATTATAATATCAATCACATTTTCGCGAATCAGGCTGACTGGATTGATTGCAGATGCAATTCCAAGGACCATTAAAATATTAAATATATTTGATCCGACTGCATTTCCTACTGCCATATCAACCTCGTTTTTGCGCGCTGCTACAACAGATGTAACCAGCTCTGGAAGTGATGTTCCAAATGCTACAATAGTAAGACCAATAAATCGTTCACTCATTCCAAAATAGCGAGCAATAGCACTAGCTCCACTTACCGCAAAATCACTCCCTTTAACAACTAAGATTCCTCCAATAAGGATGAATATAAGACATTTCCAAACAGGAATATCTTTTTCTTCTTCTTGAGTTTCACCATTTCTTGCCATGATAAATAAATAAACAAGATAAGCAATAAAAAGAATCCAAAGGAAAATACCTTCAATAAAAGTAATTTTCATATCCGTCATACCACAGATCATGAGAATGATTGTTATAAAAATCATAAAGGGAATTTCATAACGAATGGTTGATTTTTGTATTTTTACATTGGTGATCAAGGCTGTAATTCCTAAAATAATAAAAATATTTAAGATATTACTACCTACCACATTCCCAATAGTAATCCCTGCATTTTGTTGTAAGGCAGCCGTAATACTGACAGCAGCTTCAGGCATACTTGTTCCCATAGCAACAATTGTAAGACCAATGATTAATTGGGGAATACCCAGTTTTCTAGCAATGCTTGCCGCCCCTTCTACAAACCAATCAGCTCCTTTTACTAGAAAAACAAAACCTACTAATAAAATAATAACTTGTTGAATCATAACGATTACTCCTTCCTTATATTTTGCAGTAGGTATAAAAAAAGCGGACTCCTACTGCATTGCAGTAAAAGTCTCGCTATTCAATCACTTTCCGAGTTATTAATTAACTGTACTGACGAAGAAGTGAACCGATATCATCGGCAAGCTACTCCCTTTTATGAGGTCATTCTATCAAATAATATTAATTTAAGCAACTTTAAATTAATTTTAAATATTTAAAGGCATTGTATAAACCATCTTCATTTACATCATCAGTAATATAATCAGCGGCTTCTTTAATTTCAAAGCCACCATTACCCATCGCAACATTATAAGCGCAACATTCAAACATCGATAAGTCAATTTTAGCATCACCAAAAGAAATCGTATCTTTAGCATCTGCATGTAAATAATCTAATAGAACTTCAATAGCATGTCTTTTAGTAATACCTGTAGGTCCTAAATCACCAAATAATGCAACTTCTCCTTTACCTCCCCAAGTATTCGCAACTAAATGAGGGAAGTCTACTTTAGAATCTAAATGATCTTGATATGTTCTTAAAATGAAACTGATTTTATTAACATCGTCACGGTATAACTCATCCCCTTGTAAATGAATGAAACCATCAATAAAATGTTGAGCAAGTAGGTGATATAACTGATGTAGTCTGCCGGAGCTT
>URKL01000277.1 GCA_900548485.1 uncultured Succinatimonas sp. | reverse complement strand
CAATATATAGAACAGCAGAACACACCGGATTAGAAAAATTTCATTTTTCTAATCGTCACACTACATCCTTAAACTTAAATACGAGGTTTTGTGTGCCCAAAATTTGATAAAACTAGATAAATGTCACTTACATAGATGCTTATATTGTTTTTCTTAAACTTAAAATTTAATTAAAACCATTTTTTATACTCTTTTAAACAAAAATTTCTTTGATTTATATTTATTCCACAAATATTGGCTAATTGTAATCTCAAGAGCCAATTTCTTCTGGCAATAAGGCATTACTTATGCTTCCTAAATTTTTATAAACTTCTGCTTTATGTCGCAAAATTTATATAATATATTGATTTCTTAGTAAAAATTAAGGAGTGATCACGAAAATTTTGACAAAAAATGTATTATATTAAAAACATGATAAATAAATATATCTATGATTTGCAAAACAAATCATTTGGGTACATAAAAAATATATTACATAAAGACGAGAGAGAATTAATATGGCTTTAACTCGCGCAGAAATTGCAGATAGACTGATCGTCAAACTCAACATGCCTAAGGCTACAGCTCAAGATTTTGTTGACATCTTCTTCAAAACTATTGCCTCAACCTTAGAAAACGGAGATATCGTCAAGCTTACAGGTTTTGGTAATTTTGAACTTAAGCAAAAGAATTCACGTCCTGGTCGTAACCCAAAGACCGGTGAAGAAGTAATGATTACTCCTCGTCGTGTTACTACCTTTAAAGCAGGTCAAAAACTTCGCAATCGTATTGATGCAGAGCAATAAAAGACATATTTGTAATAAAATGTGATCTTTAACACATAATTTTGATATTATTGTGAAGCTTATTGATATTAAATAAATTTAAAGGCAGAAATTCATTATGAAGAGAATCACTTACACCGTTAAAGATCGTGACGGAATGCATGCCCGTCCGGCTGGAGCTATCATTAAAGCCGCAGGCGTCTTCCATTCATCAATTGCGCTTATCCACAAGGATCGCAAAGTTTCTTTAAAAGGTGGTATTTTTGGTCTTTTAGGTTTAGGAATTCGTCATAATGATGAAATTATCTTAGAGATCGATGGTGATGACGAATTAGTAGCTTCTAATGCTATGATCAAAGCTTTAAACGATTACCTTTAAAGTATCTTCCCTGCCTTAAGGCAGGGGATCTTAAATTTCCGCTGACAAGTCCTTATCCTTTTAAAAACTTCATCTCTAAAGATTCTTTTTATTCGCACATTCTGTGCAGAACACAATATGTGGCATATCCATGCCTCGATAATGAATAAGCTTTGTTCCAATGGGCTTCATACCATTACGTATAGCAACTTTTTGAGAAGCTTCATTATTATTACGAATAATTGAATACATTTTCTTAAAATGTAATGTATTAAAACCATATTCTAAACAAGATTTAGCTGCTTCTATTGCATAGCCATTATGCCAATATTTATAAGCTAAAAGATAACCTATCTCCGGAACAACCCCATCTAGATAATCCTGCATAGTAATACCACATTGACCAATCATTTCAGAATTATCTTTAAGCCATACTCCCCATAGACCAAAACCATAATCATGATAACGTTTAATCTGTTTTTGTAACCAAGCTTGAGTTTCTTCTTTATTAAATGCGCCGTTATAGGCATACATCACTTTATCATCTTGCAATATCTTAGATAAATCCTCTAAAACACTATCATCCATTTCACAAAGAATAAGTCTTTGTGTTTCTATTATTTGTTTTTTCATCAAAGATTAAGCCTATAAAAAAAATAAAATTTATTAACTATAACATTATGAGATATTTAGATTTTACAAGATCATACCTTTGAGATTTAAAGAATAGTTGTTATGAGCCTTACTATCCCCAAATTGGGTAAATATAGTATCTTGATTTCTTTTATCCGCAATTACTTAAGACTTTTTTGAGATTATGATGCTTATAGCTTATATCTATAAGATATCAAAATCTTTCTTGTTTATCAGAACCAAAATTTCTCAATAATGGTCTTCTTTTACCCGAAGCTAAGCTCAAATAATTTGTTGATAAAGATGATGTTATTTATGATAAAGATTTAATTGCTGAATAAAAAAGAGAAATAATAAAATCTGCCTATTATAAAATAGTATGCCCCTCAATTATCAATCATATTTAGATCAATAACTAGGAACATACTATATGTGTCTAAGGATTGTGATATAACTTAGAACTCGTAACGGGCACCTACATTAAACTGCCAGCTATTTTCTAAGTCGCCTCCAAAGCTATGTTCAACATCACACCAAAGCTTTGTGTTTTCTCTAACTGCCAAATCTACGCCCATTCCTACATCATACCAGGTAGAAT
>URKL01000276.1 GCA_900548485.1 uncultured Succinatimonas sp. | reverse complement strand
GGTAGTAATATCTAGCAGTAGGAATCCCCTTGCTTTAGCAAGGGGAGGAAGTCAAGCAGGCTAGAAAACATAGCTTGCATAAGATTAACGTTCTTTTGCTAAATGCAAGTGTTCTTTATGGCAACTTTCATCTGATGATTGATACCTATTGCATATACTTGCAAAAAGCGATCCTATGATATTCTGAACCACGCTAAATATTGCACTTACTACTGCAGCAAAAGCTGTTAAGTGTTGCATAGATAACACAGCTCCTAAACCTGAGTTCTGTGTTCCAACCTCTATAGCTAGGGTTCTACTATCTCTTCTATTAAATCTTAAGGCTCTAGCAATTATGTAAGTCAAAGTTATGCCTAGGATATTGTGTAAGCAAACTAAGATAAGCAATAACATGCTTGAGCTACTTAATTTGTCAGCAGATAAAGAACAAACTATAGCCACAATGAACATAATAGTAAGAGAAGATATAGCCGGCATGAACTTACATACACGTCTGGCAACAGCATTTAATATTCCATTGATCATCACTCCAATAAATACCGGAGCAATCACCATTTTTAGGATATCAAGCATAATAGCTATAAAATCTATTTCAATAGTATTATGGGCTAGAAGGTAAAAAATGCTGGGAGTAACTATAGGTGATAACAAAGTGGTACATATTGTTATAGATACAGATAAAGCTACATTACCCTTACATAAATAGGTTAGTACATTAGATGCAGTGCCACCAGGACAACATCCCACCAACAATATACCTACAGCAAATTCTGGAGGAATATGGGCAAAGGTTGTAAGACTTAAAGCGATAATAGGCATGATCACAAATTGTAATAATATGCCAACAATCACAGCCTTTGGTGAAGCTAACACATTGAAGAAATCGTGAAAGCTTAATCCCAACCCCATGCCAAACATCACAAAACCCAATAAGTAAGGGGTAGCACTTTTAAAATAGGCAAAAAATTCAGGAAAGCATGCGCCTAAGATCCCGAATAATAATACCCCTGCTGACATGTAATCAGTGATAAATTTTAAAATTCTCATCACTAAATAGTTTTATTAGCTTCTTCAACAAATTCTTTTAGCATGGCATTATGTTCATCTACCAATACTACCTTGGGGCTTAAAGCTTTAGCTTCAGCTTCATCCATTTGTGCATAAGCGATAATGATTACAATATCTCCTTTCATTGCACAACGAGCTGCTGCACCATTTAGGCAAATCACTCCAGAACCACGTTTACCGGCAATAGTATAGGTTTCAAGTCTAGCGCCATTGTTATTATTAACAATCTGAACTTTTTCTCCAGGTAATATTCCTGCGGCATCTAAAAGATCTTGATCGATAGTTATAGAACCTACATATTCTAAATTAGCCTCAGTAATGGTGGCACGGTGGATTTTTCCGTGCATCATGGTATAAAGCATCATTTACTCCAAAATAATATTATCAATTAGACGGGTATTGCCAAATCTTACAGCTAAAGCTAATAACGAAGGTGCGTTGATATTGTCGCCTAATTCATATAGGCCAGGCAGACCATAGCATTCAATATATTCAATATTAGCCAAAGGTTCTTGCTCAATAAAATCTTTAACTTGGGCTAAAAGCTCGGCTTTTTGAATAGTACCTGCTTTAAATAAGGCTAAGGCATTAGTTAATGATTTTGATAAAACAACAGCTCCAGCTTTTTCTTGCTCGCTTAAATAGGTATTGCGTGAGCTTCTAGCTAAACCAGACTCTTCGCGAACAATAGGTACAATTCTAAGCTCGATATCAACAAAGAGATCTTTTACCATACGGCGAAGTACTTCAACTTGCTGAGCATCTTTTTGTCCAAAGTAGGCTCGTGTTGGGGCGACAATATTAAAAAGTTTTAACACTACAGTAGTCACACCTCTAAAGTGGATTGGTCTGGTTCTACCACATAAAACCTTGGTGATATTGCCAGTAACCTCAACCCATGTCATATCTTCACTTGGATACATTTCTTTAGGTGAAGGGGCAAAAACAATAGTTCCACCAGCTTCTGCTACTACTTTAAGATCGTTATCTAAAGTACGAGGGTAAGCATCGAAATCTTCATTTGGGCCAAATTGAGTTGGATTTACAAATACTGACACCACTGTAATGTCATTTTCTTTAGCGCTTTGAGCTATCAAGGTGGCATGACCTTGGTGAAGTGCTCCCATGGTTGGAACTAAGCCTACGCGCTTGCCATTGGCTTTTTGTAATTTAATAAAATCTCTTAATTCCTTTACGGTATGAACACACTGTACCATTGTAAACTCTCTTTAATTTGGTTAAAGATTGGATAAAAACACCGCTTAGTTTACACCTTTTTAATTAATACTTAATATTTATTTGAGAAAGCTTACAAATAAAACGAATATAAGGGG
>URKL01000275.1 GCA_900548485.1 uncultured Succinatimonas sp. | reverse complement strand
GGTGCAGTACGTATGACCGGTGGTGGCTTTGGCGGTTGCTGTGTAGCTGTAGTTGAGCCTGAGAATGTCGAGAAGGTAAAAGAAGCGGTTAAGGCAAAATACAAAGATATTTCTGGCCGTGATGCTACTATCTTTGAAACCCATGCTTGCAACGGTACTCATTTTGAAATGATCTAATCTTTTATTTTAGATTTTTAAGGCTCTCAACAAGTTTTTGCTGAGAGCCTTATTTTTAGCAACAAAGCTTAGATTTTGCTAAAATTCCCCTAAGGAGAGGTTTCATTATGGATGACAAAAAGAAATATGCCCCTCAGGGTAGTTTTGATAGCTTAATTAAAGTCATAGAAGAGCTTGGCAATATCAAGGTTGATTATGATGCAGTTGATCACAAGGTCGACTTAGAAGCTATGCGGCGACATGAAGCCTTTTTAGCAAGCCAAGAGATCCAACAACAGAGATTGGAAAATCGACGTTTGCACATTGAGGATATCCATAGATCTGGTCGCGTAAATGCACAATGGACTTTTGATAATTTAGTTAAGGATGCACAAAATCAAAATGCTTTTGCCAGTGCAATTGGTTTTTGTAGTTCATTAGACATTGCGCATAAGCCGTTTTTGTATTTTGTTCAAGGTGGAGCAGGAGCTGGCAAATCAGCTCTTTTGCATGCTATTGCCAATAGACTTTTAACTCTTACCTCTAAGCGTGAAGTATTAATTGTAGGTTACGAGGACTTTAAACGCTCGCGTTTATTTACTAATAAAGAATCTGCAGAGGTTAGTGTAGAAAAACAGCAAAATTGGGAACGCTATTGCTCAGTAGATGTTTTATTTTTAGACGATCTCTGTGGTAATAATGATGGATTGACTTTGTATGATCAGAAAATTTTAACCGAGCTTTTGCGCATTCGTTATGTCAAAGGCTTATCAATGGTCATCTCAACCCCAGTACAATTTAAATTTATTCATCAAGCTATAGGTGATTCTTGCTATGAATCTATTAAGGAATATGAAGTGATTTCCGCTATTCTTTATGGTAATAGCAGACGTACACCTCTATTCGTTGAAGGAGTACCCATTCCTTAAAATGGCAGCAATTTTAGCTTTTGATTTTGGTACAGGTCATATTGGTGTAGCTGTTGGTAATGATTTTACTAGGACAGTATCGCCATATAAATCGCTTAAAGTTCGAGATGGCATTCCAAGAGAGATGGATATTAAATCCTTACTTGAGGAATGGAGACCTAAGCTTTTAGTTGTAGGTTTACCCTTAAATATGGACGGAACAACACAACCTTTAACTTTTAAAGCTAAAAAATTTGGTAATCGTTTAGCTCAAAATTATAAATTGCCGGTAGTCTTTATTGATGAAAGATTAACTTCTTATGAAGCTAAGGATGCAATTTTTGCTCAAGGTGGTTTTAGAGCTTTAGCTCGCGATAAAGGTCGTATTGATGCTGCAGCTGCAGCTTCAATTTTAGAACAGTATTTTTCAGAGCATTAAATTATGGATAAAGATAAAGTTATAAAGCTTTTAGATGAAATTGAAGAGGAATTGCATAATTTAAGCTTATGGGGTGGCGAGGCTGGGCGACCTGAGGCACAAGCCTTTTTAAGTAATACGCCATTTTTTATGGATACAATGGATTTTCATCAATGGCTTGAATATGTAGCGCTACCTAAATTAAGAGCTTATATACAGCAATATGAAAAGCTCCCTCAAGGTATGTTAATCCATACCTATGCTGAGGAGTATTATCGAGAAAATTATATCGATTTTGCTTATCTTATAAAACTCTTACGCATCTTAGATTCATATAGTCGTCGTGCTTAAATAAAGAAGGTAATTATGCAGAATTTTATGCAAGAGAATGAAGCTTTAAGTGTTTCTTTTAAGGATTTATTTTCTAAATATCACAAGGTTTATGCTACAGCAGAATCTTTAACTGCAGGTTTGATTTCTTCGACTATTGTAAATACCCCAGGTTCATCTTCTTGGTTTGATCGTGGTTTTGTGACTTATTCAAATGAAGCTAAGATGGAACTTTTAGGCGTAAGTGCGGAAACCTTAAAAACAAAGGGAGCTGTAAGCGATGATACGGCAAAACAAATGGCTTTAGGTGCTTTAAAAAACTCGCATGCGGATATTGCAGTTGCTGTTACAGGCATTGCGGGCCCTGATGGTGGGAGCGCACAAAAGCCTGTAGGAACTGTTTGGATAGGAGTCGCTGATAAAACAAGTTGTTATGTAAAATGCTTTGTATTTACAGGCAATCGTGAGAGTGTACGCGATCAAACTGTAAATGAAGCGCTTAAAGCTTTAATTGCTCTAACAAAAGGAATTGAGCCTTTTAAGATCCCATAATTAGTTATCAAATTTTGGGCACACAAAACCTCGTACTTCAGTGCGAGGATGTAGTGGGAGGATTAGAAAAAT
>URKL01000274.1 GCA_900548485.1 uncultured Succinatimonas sp. | reverse complement strand
GCGATGTTGCTAATTTAGTTGCTTTCTTAGCTTCCGATGAAGCTTCCTACATTACCGGAGAGGTAATAAATGTAGGTGGCGGCATGATTGTTTAAATATTTAGGTAATCTTAAACCGAGGTAAAACATGAATATTGTAGTTATTGGCTCAGGTCTGATGGGTAATGGTATTTCTTTAGCTTGTGCACAAGCAGGCTATCAAGTTACAAATATTGATACCTTTCCAAGTGCTATTGAAAAGGCTAAGGCTACTACAGCAAATCTTTACGATAAAAAAGTTGCAAAAGGCAAGATGACTCGTGAAGAAGCTGATCAGGTAATTTCTAAAATCACCTATGCTGATTCTTATGACTTTGCTAAAGATGCTGATTTAGTTATCGAAGCAGTTCCTGAAAAGATTGAAATTAAAAAAGCTGTTTTTTCAGAATTATCTAAGGCTTGTAAGAAAGAGGCGATCTTAGTCAGTAACACTTCAGGATTGAGTATTTCAGAAATTGCCTCGGTAACAGATCGTCCACATAAAGTTATGGGCGTGCATTTCTTCTACCCAGCTCCAGTTATGAAGCTTGTAGAACTAATTCGTGGCTTAGCTACTGATGATGAAACTTATGCAATTGTAAAAGAGTTTGCTCAAAACATTCACAAGGAAACTGTAGATGCTCCAGAGCTTCCAGGTTTCATTGTAAATCGTATTTTGGTTCCTATGCAAAATGAAGCTGCTTTCATGGTTATGGAAGGAGCAGATCCAAAAGATGTTGATACTGCTATGAAACTTGGAGCCAATATGCCAATGGGTCCTTTAGAGCTCACTGACTTTGTTGGTATTGATACTATGCTTGCCACAATGACAGGCCTCTACAATGGCTTCCATGACAGTAAATATAGACCATGCCCGTTACTTGAAACTATGGTTAAAGCAGGTCATTTAGGTCGTAAGACTGGTCAGGGTTTCTATAAGTACGATAAATAATAGAGTTTTTAATTCAAAAATATTTAATTAGAATTCATAAGGATCTCAAAATGACAAAAGAAGTTGTAATTGTAAGTGGTGCACGTCTTCCTGTTGGTAGTTTTGGTGGCAGTCTTAAAACTGTAAGTACCATTGATATGGGAGCTATGGTTGTAAAAGAGGCTGTTAAACGTGCAAAGATCGATCCTGCATTAGTAGACGAGTGCATTATCGGTGAAGTTGGTGAAGTTGCAGAAGACGGTTTTATTGCTAGATGCATTAGCCTTAAGGCAGAACTTCCAGAGAGCGTTACAGCTTATTCAGTAAATAGACAGTGTGGTTCTTCTTTACAGTCTATAGCAGATGGTTATTTAAAGATTATTTCAGGCCATGCAGACGTTGTTGTTGCAGGTGGTGTTGAGAGCACTTCCCGTTTACCTTACTATGTTAAGGAAGCTCGTTGGGGTGCTCGTATGGGTCATAAGAGCTTTGAAGATGGAGTTATTGACATTTTGACTTGGCCTCTTGATGGCAATCATAATGGTGTAACTGCCGAAAATGTCGCTAAAAAATATAATGTTACTCGTGAAGAGCAAGATAATTTTGCTTTACGCTCCCATCAGCGTGCTTGCAAAGCTATTGCCGAAGGTAAGTTTAAGGATGAAATCCTGCCGGTAGAACTTAAAGATCGTAAGGGACGTGTAACTGTTTTTGATACTGATGAAGGTCCAAGACAAGATCAAACCTATGAAAAACTTGCAAAATTAAAGCCATGTTTTGTAACTGAGGATGGAACTGTAACTGCAGGAAATTCTTCAAGCCTAAACGATGGTGCGGGTGCTGTTGTATTAATGAGCAAGGAAAAAGCAGATGAGCTTGGTATCAAGCCAATGCTGAAAATTGTAGATTATGCTGTAGCCGGCTTTAAGCCTGAACTTATGGGTTACTCTCCTAAGTTCTCAAGTGAAAAATTAGCTAATAAATTAGGCTTAGATCTTACTAAGATTGACATGTTTGAGATCAATGAGGCTTTTGCTTCTCAGGCTTTTGCTGTAAGTAGAGACCTTAATTTAGATCCAGAAAAGGTCAATATTTATGGTGGTGGTATTTCTATTGGTCATCCTTTAGGTGCAACCGGTGCAATTCTTACTATAAAGGTAATGTATGAATTGCAGCGTACTGATAAAAAGGATGCCATGATCTCTATGTGTATTGGTGGTGGTCAAGGTATTTCTATGTACTTCACCAAGCCTTAATCATAAATAATTTTATCCTTAAGCTCGTAGTGATTTTAGAGCGGTGGCTCTACCACCGCTTTTTTTAGAAATTTTTGGTATGAATATATAGATATTGAGATTTTATTATAAATATGTCTGTAGCTAATTTAGATATATTTTATAATAATATTTGTTATCCATTTGGTTTGCTAAACGATTATTATCATATCCCGGATAAGATACACATGCTAGCACTTTTCCTGTTGCGGTATCTGTAACAACTGCTGATC
>URKL01000273.1 GCA_900548485.1 uncultured Succinatimonas sp. | reverse complement strand
CTTTTAGGATAGGTGTATGGCCTAATATTTATGAGAATGTAGCTTTCCCTCGAGAAGAGAAATCGTTAGATCAATTCTTTAGACAAATGACACCAGATACAGGCATTTATGATGACAATGTATTTGCTTCTTCCGTAATTGAAACTTTTAATCGTAGTGGAGAAGGTCTGTTGATGACTCACTCAGCAGGTGGAGGGCCAGGATGGAAGGCTGCGACTCAATCTGATTTAATCAAAGGCGTAATTGCTTTAGAACCAGGAACTTTTCCTTTTCCTAAAGTAGATTTACCTGCTGTTGAGGAAACTTCATCGCCTTTTCCTGCAAAGGGATATGAAGTTTCAGAAGAGGATTTTATAAAACTCATTAAAAAACCAATAGTTGTATATTTTGGTGACAATATTCCTAAAGGAAATAAAGTTGTAGCAAATTGGGGACATGATAATTGGCGTATTAGATTAAATCTTGCTTTAAAGTGGCAGGAGGTTGCTAAAAAATATGGTGGCAATGTTAGTGTAGTTTCCCTCCCTGATTTAGGAATAAAGGGCAATACTCATTTTATGATGTCTGATTTAAATAATATTGATGTTGCAAATGCAATTGAGACTTGGATAGAAAAACAATCAATAAATTAAATCTCTGTATTTTCATCCAAATGCTATTTATAGAATTTGGGCAAATATTTTTATACTTGAATATTTAATTTAAATGGATATAAACATATGAAAAAAAAGATCTTATTTGTTAATTCAAGTCCTAATTTTAATGGCAATACCGCAAAACTTGCTCATATTTTATTAGAGGGCCAACAATACGAAATCGTAAATTTGGTTGATTACAAAATTTATGCTTTTGGTCAAAATTTTAATGATGATGAATTTGATTTAGTTATAGATAAATTGAAAAAAGTGGACATTCTTGTTATAGGTTCTCCTCTATATTGGCACAATATTAATGGAATGCTGAGGAACTTTTTAGATAGGTGTTATGGAAAAGTTCATGCAACAGATTTTAAAGGAAAAGATTTATATTTTGTGATTCAAGGTGCTGCTCCTGAAAAGTGGCAACTTGATGCATGTGAATTTACAATGAATCGTTTTTGTGCTCTATATGGTTTGAATTATCAGGGCAGAATTACAGATTCAACAGAAGCAAGAAATAGTAATCTTAAGTTTAAATAATTAAATCCCGAATATCGTAAAGTTCTTATTTTAAGAATATATGTAATATCTATATCTTTTTTCTTCAAAAAAATAGCAAAATTTTTTTGTAATTATTGTGAATAATCTTCTTATGAAATGTACTAGAAAGTTGAGCTTATTGGCTATAAGCATTTTTATTTTGATTGCAGGCTTTGTGTTTTTTGTAATTGGTTGTGCTAATGCTTCAATTATAAAATCTGACAATAATTCTTTGGTTTTTAAAGACAAAAAATCTTTAATTGTTTATTTTACCTATGCTGAAAATATTGGTGATACTAGTTCAATGTCGATTGATGCTATAACTTCAGCTAGTTTGCATATGCCCACAGAAAACACTATAAATAACACTAAACTTATGGTGGATGAGATTAGCAAGAAAGTTAATGCTGATATTTATTCAATTGTGGTGAAATATCCTTACGATCCTGTTTTTGACAATATGACAGACAAAGCTCGTGAAGATATAAAAAATAATAAGATAATGGAATTACAAAAAGAGTTACCTGATATTTCTAAATATGAAAATATTTATATAGGTTCTCCTATTTGGTGGTATACCATCCCAGCTCCTGTAAAAACTTTTTTATCAAAAGTTGATTTAAGTAATAAGACTGTGATTCCTTTTGGCATTCATCGAGGCAGTGGTTTAGAACCTTTTATAGAAGCTTTAAAAGAACTTCAACCTAATGCTGAAATTGCAGATGGTTTCACAGTGGAAGCAAGAACTTTAAATGAAGAAACTAAACAAGAGTTTAATAAATTTTTAGATCAACTTTTAAGAGAATAGTAGCTTTACAAATGAAACAAGATGTAATGATATTGACTGGAGCCGGTCAGATTGGTATGGCCATAGCTCGACGTATGGGATATGGAAAGAAAATTGTTGTGGGCGATAAAAAGCTTGAAAATGCAGAAGATATTACCAGAGTCATGAATAATGCCGGCTTCGATGCTGTTGCAGTTGAAATGGATCTTTCATCTAGAGGATCCATATTGGACTTGATTGTTAAGGCTCAGAAGTATGGTGAGATCTCGATGCTCGTTAATGCAGCTGGTGTGTCACCATCGCAAGCTTCAATAGAGACCATACTTAAAGTTGACTTATACGGAACAGCTGTTTTGCTTGAAGAAGTCGGTAAAGTTATTAAAGAGGGCGGTGTTGGGGTTACGATTTCAAGTCAGTCTGGACACCGGATGCCGGCACTCTCGTCTTATGAAGACGAACAACTGGCATGGTTGCGAGGTAGAGTTTATAAGAGATCTTTTCAAGGCCGGTATGAATGTGGTCCG
>URKL01000272.1 GCA_900548485.1 uncultured Succinatimonas sp. | reverse complement strand
CGCCAGTCGAAACAAGTCCGGGAAGCATGAACGAGTGGTTCAGCACATACTTGCCTTCAGGACATACAGTAATTCAGGTAAACAAAGAAGGCCAAAACTGTATTATTTTATTTGGCGGTAGCAATCAGTCTATAACCAAAGAACATATTGATGCGACTTTAGCTAATTTTGAGAAAGGTGATTTTTTAATCCTCCAAAATGAGATCAATAATATTGAATATCTTATCAATGAAGGATATAAAAAAGGTCTTAAAATCTGCTTTAATGTTTCACCTTTTGTTCGAGCACTTTTAGATCTGCCTTTAGAAAAATGCAGTTATTTGATTGTAAATGAAATTGAAGGTTCTTCTATTGTAGATATGAGTGCTGATTCAGTACCAGAAGATCTTATCTCTGCATTATCCTCAAAATTCCCGCACACAAATATTGTGCTTACTTTAGGTGTACATGGTTCATATTTTAAAGAAGAAGCTAAAGATCCTATTTTTGTAAACGCCTTTAAGGTTAAAGCTATTGATACTACAGCCGCAGGTGACACTTATTTAGGATATTTAATAGCCAAACTCTCTCAAAATATCGATCCCAAACAAGCCTTAGAGCAGGCTGCGGCTGCATCTGCTCTAGCTGTAACTAAAAAAGGAGCTTGTACCTCTATTCCTTATTTAAATGAGGTTGAGGAATTCATAAAAAAACTTAAATAAGTTTAAATTATTTTGGTTTTAACACTTATCCCTTCACTTTAAAATGAAGGGATATTTATATATATATCTAAAACCTATAGATCTATCCATTTACAATAATGACCCCAATAAGTTGTAGAACTTACTGGGGTCAAATCTAGATTATGCCTTTTTCTACTTAGATACTAAAAGCGTATAGATTAGTAGAATCCAGACGGTTTTTCTGAAAGATTAATTAAGATATTCTTAAATTGTGAGTAGTGATTTAAGATCATCTTATGAGTCTCACGACCAATACCTGACTCTTTATAGCCACCAAAAGGAGAACCCTCAGGTATTTGATTGTAAGTATTAACCCACATTCTGCCAGTACGAATAGCACGTGAAACTCGAATGGCTCTGTTAATATCTACAGTCCAAACTGCACCGCCTAAACCATAAACGCTATCATTAGCCATAGCTACAACTTCGTCTTCATCTTTGAACGGAATTACAACAGCAACCGGACCAAAGATTTCCTCTTGTGCACAACGATGACAATTCTTTGATTCAATCAAAGTAGGACGCATAAAAGCACCACAGGCTAAATCACCACCTACAGCAGTACCACCGAAAAGGGAGTGGAATGTCGGACTGATCTTGTCACCATCCTGTTTAGCAAATTCAATATAAGATAAGATCTTATGCAGTTGGCGCATATCGATCTGGGAGCCCATTTGGACACCCTCTTCCCAAGGCAAACCTACCTTAACCTTATTAAAGCAATCGACTAATTTACCGACAAACTTATCGTAGAAGCTCTCTTGAACAAAAATTCTTGAGCCTGCACAACATACTTGACCTTGGTTAAAGAGAATACCTAATTGAGCACCATCAATAGCTTGTTCTAAACGGCAATCATCAAAGTAAATATTTGCAGATTTACCACCTAACTCTAAGGTTGAGGGAATTAAACGTTTAGCTGCAGCCAAAGCTACATTACGGCCAATCTCAGTTGAACCAGTAAAGGCTAATTTATCAATATCAGGGTGATCTAAAACATACTGACCTGCCTTACTACCAGCACCAGTAACTAAGTTAAATACACCTGGAGGTAACACATCGGCAATTAACTCAGTAAAACGTAACATCGATAATGATGTAGTTGAGGATGGTTTAAAGACTGTACAATCGCCCGCAGCAATAACCGGAGCTAGCTTCCAAGCTCCCATCAAGAAGGGGAAGTTCCACGGTACAATTTGACCTACAACACCGATAGGTTCACGTAAAATAATTGATAAGAAAGCCTCATCTAAAACAGAAGCCGTGCCTTCTTCAGCTAAGATTACGCCTGCAAAATATCTAAAGTGATCGGCTGACATAGGAATATCGATAGCCATGGTTTCACGTAAAGGCTTACCATTATCCACAGTCTCAATTAAAGCCAATTCTTCTTTGTGTTCATCAATAATATCGGCAATTTTATTTAAAATATTGGCACGTTCTTTTACGGTGGTCTTAGACCAAGTACTAAAAGCACGACGTGCTGCTTTTACTGCCATATCCACATCACTAACAGTGGCATCAGCAAAGGAGCTTAAATAATCACCAGTTGCCGGACAATAACTTTTTAAAATTGCTCCGTCACTAGCATCACACCATTTGCCGTCAATAAATAGTTGATATTTATCTTTTAGCTTTAGATTTGCAGGTAACATAATCTTTACTCCTTATTTCAAATACATTTTAAGGATAGTTTTAAATTATAAAATTGCTAATTTGGAGTAAAAATATCTATCAAGATAAAAATTAAATAAAAAAAATTAAATAAGTAACACTA
>URKL01000271.1 GCA_900548485.1 uncultured Succinatimonas sp. | reverse complement strand
GTAATGTAGGAAGCTTCATCGGAAGCTAAGAAAGCAACTAAATTAGCAACATCGCTAGGTTGACCCGCATATCCCATTGGAATACGGGCTTCCATGCTTTCCCAGGGCTTTCCATCCTTAATTTCTTTTAACTTCAATGTCATTGGTGTCGTAATAAAACCAGGGCAAATTGCATTACAAGTTATGCCTCGTTTAGCATTTTCTCTTGCCACGGTTTTAGACAATCCAACAACTCCGGCTTTAGCTGCAGCATAATTTGCCTGACCTATATTGCCTAACCAACTTCCAGAAGAAATATTGATAATTCGGCCATAGTTTCTAGGTCTCATATGCAACACAGCTTGTTGTGTACAGTAAAAAGTGCCACTTAAATCAACATCTATAACCTTTTGCCATTGTTCTAAAGTCATCTTATGAAGCATGGCATCATTATTTATGCCGGCACAATTTACCAAAATGTCTATTTTCTTTTGCTGTTCAATCACCTCTTTAAAACATTTACTTACAGCTTCGGCATTTGAAATATCTAATTGAATATAACTAGCTTCTTTGCCGATATCGCTGATAAGTTCAAGAGTTGTATTGCAAGGTGCATTATCAAAAACGACCACTGAAGCCCCATCTTGAGCAAGCTTTAAAGCGACTCCCTGTCCGATACCACTACTACCACCTGTAACAATTGCAACCTTGCCTTGTAAGTTCATAATTAAGTCCTCGTTTACTTAAGAATTTTTTCCTTAAGGCCAAACGATCCTTCATTGTAAATATCTGTATCGATGACCTTTAGGTCCTCGCTTAGGATAGGCTTAAAGTCCATTAAATCCAAAACATCTTTTTGTAAATCGATACCCTTGGCAATTTCTATAAGCATTACGCCCTCTGGAACAAGCTTAAACACAGCTCTTTCAGTAACAATAAATACTTCCTGCCCCTTATCTCTAGCAATTTTGCCGTTAAATGAATATTGGGCAACTTGCTTGACCATCTTGCGGATCTTGCCTTCTTGCTTAATATGCAACTGATGATTTTCGAAAGAAAACTCACAACCTGAAGCTGTAAAGGTTCCACAAAAAATAATCTTTTTAGCGTTTTGAGTAATATCTAAGAAACCACCCGCTCCTGTACAACGAGGTCCCATCTTAGTTGCATTGATATTTCCCTCACCATCAAGCTCACCAAATCCCATAAAAGTAACATCCACGCCTGCTCCATCGTAGTAATCCATTTGATGGACATGGGTGATCATTGCGTATAAATTCTTACCAACACCAAAATCAATACCGCCAGATTGAACACCACCATAGATTCCTGACTCAACAGTAATCATGATGTCTTCATTAATTTTTTCTTCATTAGCAATATTGCCTACAACATCATTTGGTATACCTGTGCCCAAATTTATGATATTGCCAGGCTTTACCTCCTCAAGTGCACGTCTACCAATTACCTTTCTAACGGTTAAAGGTAAAGGCTCAATAGAATCAGCCATTACTCGTGATTGCCCACTATAAGAAGGATCAAAATACCAAGATGAAGATTGTCTATGATCGACTAAAGGATTATCACAAACCACAACACCATCAATAAATACTCCAGGAACAGTAACGCTCTTAGGATTTAAAGTACCGTTTTGAACAATACGTTTTACCTGAGCGAAAACCTTGCCACCAAAACGCTTACAAGCTAAAACTCCTTCTAATACCTCAAGCTTCATAGCTTCTTCGTCTGTGGTTAAATTCCCCATTTCATCGCACTCTGTTCCACGAATAATGCATACATCAATAGGAACTTTTTTATAAAATAGATAATCCTCTCCCTCTACCTGCATCACATCAATCATGTCTTCTAAAGGTTTAGTCCGAGTATTCATCTTGCCACCCTCATAACGAGGGTCGACGAATGTGCCTAAGCCGACTTTGGACAATTTACCAGGCAAACCGCATGCCATACTACGATACAACTGAGCAATTTGACCTTGAGGCATGCAATATGCTTCAACTTGATTATTAGCAATAAGAGACATCCATCCTGGCATTAAGCCCCAATGAGAACCAATGATTCTCTTAACTAAATGCTCATGAGCTAAGTGTAATAAACCATCTTTACGGTCACCTTGACCACAAGAATGCAGAACAGTCAAATCACACGGATGTCCGGTCTGTAAAAAAGTTTGCTCAATATCTTTCAGAATAGACTCAGCTGCACTAACTAATGTCATAGCAATAGGACAAACAGTCATTCCGTCCTTTATCTGAGCTGTTACTTCTGCAGGTTTTAAAACCTTAACTTTAATCATTCCTAATTTCGTCCTAAATATATAATTTACTTAAACTTTATTTATAACCATTCAAAAGATTCTATATATAGCCCAATAAACTTGGTAAACATGTAGAAATGCTTGGGAAGAAAGTCATCAATAACACGCATACAGTTAAAGCTATTAAGAATGGAATTACACCAATAAAGACCTTTTCAACTGTTGTTTTGGCAATCCTAGAGGAAACAAATAAGTTAACGCCTAAAGGGTAAAAGTTTTCATT
>URKL01000270.1 GCA_900548485.1 uncultured Succinatimonas sp. | reverse complement strand
ATCGAACTGCAGCGCGCCGGTAGCCGCATCATAGCCGGTCAGCACCATGCTGACCGCCCTCATGGTAATTTAAATACTGATTGTAAACGTCACTATAAGGAATATTATTTTTTTGTTTGGTCTTTTGCATATACCAGCCGATAAAATCTAAAGCATCTGCAAAATCATCACGATCCGAGAAAAAAGATCCTTTATCAGCTACATACTCATCCCAAACCTCATCTTGGGCTTGGGCATATCCATAAGAACTGCTTCCTCTGCCATAGGGGACAAACAAAAACCATCGTATCGGTGGTTTAGCATCTTCAACATAACCTGATTCCTGAGCCATAATCGACATTGCTACATTTATGGGTACTCCATAGCGATCATGGACCTTATGGGCAGCCATATACCAACTATCTTTTTCCTGAAAAATAGAACATAAATTTTCAGGATTTTTAGGAGGTGTTGAAGAACAGCCACTAAGCAAAGCTACGCTTAAAACTACACCTGAGAAACATTTTAAAGTTAAAGAAAGTTTGACCATTGGTAGCTCTACTCAAAAATCACATACATAACAACACATTATTTAGATAAAACTAAATAGCATCATCTCCTTCTTCACCTGTACGAATGCGAATTACTCGTTCTACATCGCTGACAAAAATCTTACCATCACCAATTTTGCCAGTATGAGCTCCTGCATTGATAGCTTTAATACAAACATCAACATCACTATCCGCAACAACTAATTCAATTTTAGCTTTTGGCAAGAAGTCGACTACATACTCAGCACCACGATAAAGTTCAGTATGACCTTTTTGTCTACCGAAGCCTTTTACCTCAGAAACAGTCATACCTGAGATACCATTAGCACTTAAGGCCTCACGAACATCATCTAATTTAAATGGCTTAATAATTGCAGTAATTTTTTTCATTTTTTTAGCCTTTTTTAGCAAATTAAAAAAACTATTTTAAGCTTTAATATAATAACACCTATAGGTTAATTATCTTATACAAGAGCCACAATTCATTTATGAAAACAAATAAAAAAAAGTAAATTCATACACAAACCCCGTCATCAATCTTAAAAATCAATGACGGGGTCTATATTAAGAATTGCCTTTTCTAATTAAGACAAATTTAAATTAGTAGACTACAGTACTCATCTTAGAGAGCTTTGCACGATCATGCCATGCTTGAATATAACGACGAGTACCAGTACGACCACGAGAAGTTAATGAAGAGGTTAATGCATACTCACCCTTATAACGAACTCCCTCTAATAACTCACCTTCAGTTACACCGGTCACAGCAAAATAGCACTGATCAGAAGTAATCAAATCATCAACCCCGCGAATCAATTTTAAATCGATGCCGTCTGCTATAATAGCGGCGCGCTCATTCTCAGTCTTAGGAGCTAAACGAGTCAACATCTGTCCACCAGTGCCCTTAATTGCACAGGCGCTAACTACAGCCTCAGGGGTACCACCAATACCAATTAACATATCAATTTGAGATCTTGGATCAATTGCCATAATAGCAGCAGCAATATCACCTTCTTGATGAAGCATGACACGAGCTCCAGCAAGTCTTACATCTTGAATAAGCTTAGCATGACGAGGCTTATCTAAAACAAAAACATTTAACTCTCTAACATTTTTGCCTAAAGCTTTTGCAACATTCAAAATATTATCTTTAACAGGAGCATCAAGATCAATTACGTTAGCAGCCTCTTTACCTACAGCTATTTTTTCGCAATAGTAGCTATGTCCTGGATTGAACATAGAACCTTTAGCAGCAATACCTGCTGCAGCTAAAGCATTAGGTCTACCAAAAGCCGCACAAGAAGTTCCATCTATAGGATCTACAGCGACATCTACTTCCAGCCCATCTCCAAAGCCAACCTTTTCTCCATTAAAGAGCATCGGAGCATTGTCTTTTTCACCTTCACCGATAACTACTGTTCCTCGAACATGAATTCCCTGAAAAGCGATACGCATAGCATCAACTGCAGCAGCATCAACAGAATCTTTATCGCCTCGACCTATAAAACGCGCAGCAGCTAAAGCTGCAGCCTCTGTTACGCGAACTAAATCCAGCGCAATATTTTTATCAGTTAAATGTTGTTGCATGGTAAAAACTCCTCAAAAGAAACGCATCTCTCTTAATCAAATTAAATATTTATTTGTTATTTATATGATACTATTTTGAATTTTGATTGGATATTTTGCCGTAAATATTTACGCAACCTGTTAGCGATATCACGCAAACTCCATAAAAATATGTATAAATCCCTGCATCTAAGCTGTCAGTATTGCACTAAAACTCAAATTTCAAAGCAAGAAAATCTTTAAATTACATACAAACTTAAAAACCATAGCTACTCAAAGCTCTTAATATTTCTATACAATTATTAAGCAATAAATCTTATTTAAAAACAAAAGGATTGTTCCCTATATACCCAAATTTTGCAATTCTTGATACATAAAGAATAAGCAGAAAAATTAATTTTAATAAAACCGCATAAGAATGCTTGTTAACGCTAGCATTCTTATTTTTTATGTATTATCATTGTTACATAGTTTTCGTAAC
>URKL01000269.1 GCA_900548485.1 uncultured Succinatimonas sp. | reverse complement strand
GTATAAAAAAAACTTATGGAATCTTTAAGATCTGCTCTTAAATCTTGAAAATAATTTTTGGGTTTTGGACCAAAAACTTTTTCTAAAATGGGATCTTCGCTGTAATAAGAAGGACAAACTATAAGTTTTTCTACCTCTATAGGTAGATTTGCATAAACTTCTTTAATGATTAAATTTTGGATTTTGCCCTCATCTGCACTTATCTCTATGTCATCAAAGAGCAAGCATATGATTTGAGCTTGGGTATTTTTTACAAGATAAAGAATCTTTTTTATAAGAATAGGTAAGAGTTTTTGATAATTTTTACAAATATTTAAAGGTGAAATTCCTAAACCAAACTTTAAGTTGAGTTTATGACAGTGTGAACTTAGATTTAAAAGTAAATTCAGATCATCATTTTGCAAATCTTTATCCCAAGCTCTTCTTAGAAAAGCTGCATTTTTAGGAGCATAGATGTAAAAATCGAGATTTTGCCTCTTTAAAAAGGTGCATAAATCTAAACGATCATTTTCTTTATAGGGCTTGCCATAAAAGCCTTCAATTACCCCTAGTAATGTGTTTTCCATATAACTCCTTGAAAAAAAATATTAATAAATTATCAAAAAGCATTCTTTTTTCTAAGTTTGATCTAAGCTTTTATACCTTATACTATAATCATTTCAATTCCTTGTGTATAATAAGCAAGTTTAAGTGACGTTCGGCACAGATAAGATCTCCGATGCGTCCTTTGTTTTTTTGTTTTAATAACTGCAACCTAAATCGAGGTAAATGATGCAGGTTTCAACCGAGAAGAAAGAAGGCTTAAAGCACCTTATCACTATTACTGTGCCAGCCGCTGATGTTAAAGATTTATATCAAAAGTCTCTGCGCAAAGTCGCTAAGGCTGCTCGTATTGATGGTTTCCGTAAGGGCCACGTACCTACTAAGGTATTAGAGCAGCGTTTTGGCTACGAGATCATTGAAGAGACTCATGAGGCTATTTTCAAAGAGACCTTATACAAGGCTGTTGCTGAGACTAAGTTAAAGGTTGTAAATACCCCAGAGTTAAGCTTAGTTGAGCCTAATTTCAATGTTGAGAAAGACTTCGTCTACACCGCTTTAGTAGAGGTTGAGCCGGAGATTACCTTAAAGCCTTTAGCTGATCTCAAGTTAAAGCACTTTAAGTCTGAGCTCTCCGATGAAGACGTTGAGAAGATGGTAGCAAACCTCCGCGAGCAGCAGGGCAAGTGGCAGGTTAAGGACGACCTCGCAATCTCTGCTGACACTTTAGCTAAGATTAGCTTCAAGTTAAGCGTTGATGGCAAGGAAGTTGAGAACGGTGGTTCTGATGACTTCGCAGTTCAGCCTGGTAAGACCTCTTTAATTGAGGGCTTTAGCGATCAGTTATTAGGTCACAAAGCTGGTGAGCAGTTCGTTATCAAGGCAACCTTCCCGACCCCTTATCACAACGAAGAGATCGCTGGTAAAGAAGGTACTTTTGACGTTACTGTTAATACTGTTTCTGAGCGCATTTTACCTGAGGTTGATGCTGACTTCGTTCGTATTTACGGTATCAAGGATGGTAACGTTGATTCCTTCCGTGATGCATTACGTAAGAATATGCAGCGCGAGCTTCAGAAAGCTTTATATGCTAAGACCCGTGAGTCTCTCTTTGACGCTTTAACTAAGCAGTATGAAGATGTTGAGGCTCCTGTATCCTTAGTTGCCGATGAGGTAAAGCGTTTACAGGAAAACATGAAGAAGAACATCCAAGCTCAGTTTGGCTTCACTCCTAAGGACGAGATGTTAAAGTCTGAGAACTTTGAGGATCAGGCTAAGGCTAATGTTCTTTTAGGCTTCATCTTAAGAGCTTTTGTAAGCGAGTTAAAGATCGGCGAGCCTTCTAAGGAAATGGTCGATGGCTTAATCGCTCAGTATGCTGAAGCTTTTGAGACTCCGGATGAGGTTATCAAGTCTATCGCTAAAGACAAGAAGGCTATGAGCAACTTCATTGAAGACGCTTATGAGCACAACGTTGTTGCCGCCCTTATGGACAAGGCTTGCGATGGCGAGACCGTTCTTTCCTTCGAAGAGTTAACTCGTAAGTAATTTTATTTAGCTAATAAGGAGCTGAGCAAACATGTATATGAGAGAACAAGCAGCCTCGACGCTAGTGCCGATGGTAATTGAGCAGACAGCCCGTGGTGAACGTTCATTCGACATTTATTCTCGCATGCTTAAGGATCGTGTGATCTTCTTAACCGGTGAGGTTGAAGATCATATGTCAGACCTTATAGTTGCTCAGCTTTTATTTTTAGAGTCAGAAGATCCTGACAAAGATATCTATTTATACATCAACTCTCCGGGTGGAGTGGTGACTGCTGGTATGGCTATTTACGATACTATGCAGTATATAAAGCCCGATGTCTGCACGTTGTGTATGGGGCAAGCCTGTTCAATGGGATCATTCTTATTATCAGGTGGAGCAAAAGGTAAGCGTTTTGCTTTGCCTAATGCCCGTATCATGATTCATCAACCCTTAGGCGGATTTAAAGGTCAGGCTAGTGATATTCTGATCCACGCCCAAGAAACACAGCGCATCAAGCAGA
>URKL01000268.1 GCA_900548485.1 uncultured Succinatimonas sp. | reverse complement strand
GGTGCTTTAGGTATCTGTGGTGGCGGTGGTTACACTATAAAAGCTTCCCAAACAGATAAACGTTTAAAAGCTGTAGCTACTTTATCCATGTTTAATTCCGGTATTGTGCGTAAAGATGGATTTTTAAATATTGCCAAAGATACTACTTTACAAAGATTGCATGAAGCTTCCGATCTTAGAGCTAAAGAAGCTTTAGGTAGTCCTATTACCAGAACTCCTGCAACAGAAAATGCACAATTAACACAAGAACAATTAGATAAGATGCCCGATCTTTATAGAGAAGGATTCCTTTATTACGGCAATACTCACCGTCATCCTAACTCAACATTCCAATATACATTGCGTAGTAATTTAGATTTATTTACTTTTGATGCTCGTGAAAATATGGAACTCATTGATCAACCTTTATTAATGATGGCAGGTAGTAATGCCGATACTTTATATATGACTGAAGAGTGTTACGAGCTTGCGACAGGTACTGAGCATAAAGAGTTATTTAAAGTTGAGGGAGCAACACATATTCAAACTTACTTTGTCCCTGAATACGTTGAGACTTTTGTTTCAAAGTTAGATTCTTTCTACAAACAATATCTTTAAACCATAAATTCCATGCAGAGAACTCTGATTCTCTGTATGGGATTAGAAAAATTTTGTTAATAAATTATTAAAGAGTTTAATTTATGAAAAAGATGACAAAAATAATATCGGTTCTAGTACTTTTGAGCTCTAATGCTTTCGCTTTAGAATCCGAATATATTCAAACTCAATCTAGAGCTCAAACTGCTAATGAGCTTTATGAAAAAATTGGTGATAATTCAGAATTTTATTTACATGACTCAGATCCTAAAATGTCTGAGCTATTAAAAAAGTATATATATGCTGATATCGCTTCCCAAAGTACCCTCTCCTTAGAGGATCAAGAGCTTATTAAAGTTGTAACTCAAATTACACTACAAATTCCCCAAGCTTATGTAAAAAATTATTTTAATGAGGCTTTAAATGCTGGCGTAAAACCAATTGAGCTTCGTGAAGCTCTTTATCAGCTCTTACCTTATATTGGAATTAGTAGGGTCATTGTTTATTTAGATTCTTTGAATGAAGTATTTTTAGAAAAGAAAATTTCCTTACCTTCTGAAGATTTAGCAACTACCGATGATAACTCTCGTTTTGAACAAGGCCTTGAGTTTCAGCTAAATACTTATGGCAATCGTATTGAAAAAATGCGTAATGCAACTCCTGAATTACAAAAACATTTACAAGATGATCTGTCAGCTTTCTGTTTTGGTGATATCTATACCCGTAATGGTTTAGATCTTAAAAAGAGGGAGTTTTTAACTGTAGCAGCTATTGGTGCTTTAGGAATAGAGCCTCAATTTAAGAGCCATGTCAGAGGAGTTCTATCTGCAGGAGGTAGTGAGGCCGATGTTATGGGCATAATCACTGTAATGAGTCCTTATGTTGGCTTCCCTAGAACATTGAATCTTATGAATTATGTAAATGATGTTTTTGCAAGCAGTAAAAAGCTTCTAATTAAATAAAACATTAGTGATGACTTTAGTTTAAACCTTAAAAAGGATATTTTTATGAAAATCAATAAAATAATTTTATGTCTATTTATGCTTCCTGCTTTAAGTAGTTTTGCTCAAGCTACAGAAAATAAGATTGATTATTTGTCAGTACCAGAGGTTGAGAAGCAATTAGCTCTTGAAAAAGGTGTAATGTTTCCAGTTGGTGTCGCAAATACAAAAAATCAAGATTATTTTACAGGGGCTTCTTATCTGTCACCGGTTTCAGAAGATAAATTAGTACATATTTTCAATGTAACTTTTGCTCCAGGAACAATTAATAATTGGCACGTTCATCATAATTCCTGTCAAGTTTTGGTAGGTGTCTTAGGTACAGGTTATTACCAGATTTGGGGAGAAGAGCCTAAAAAAATTGAACCAGGTCAAACTGTTACTATACCGGCTGAAACCAAGCATTGGCATGGAGCAGGTCCTTCAGGATATTTTCAACATTTAGCTTATTTGCATCCATATGAGAATGTTTCTACTCAGTGGTTAGAAAAAGTAGATCCTAAAGATTACGAAAAAATCATTAAATGAGGTATCAATGATGAATAAATTAAAGATTTTTTCTTTGATTTTATCTTCTACCATATCGTATCACGCTAGTGCTTTTAGTAATCCTGTCACTATTGTTGAACAAGGAAGCTTTATGGCCGGAGGTATAGTGAAAACTTCTAGTGGAGAATATGACGGTAAAGATCCTTTAAATTTAAGTGGACAGACTTTGCATGGTGATCATGCTTATGTAATGTACCAAATTCCACAAAATGCTAAAAAATTAGCTTTAGTTTTCTTACATGGCTTTGGACAATCAGGTAAGACTTGGGAAACCACAGCAGATGGACGAGATGGTTTTAATAATATTTTTTTAGAGAAAGGATATAAAACTTACATTATTGATGAACCCGGTCGTGGTAGAGCAGGACGCTCTACGGTTGCAAGAAATGTTCAGCAAATTCCTGATGATCAACTATGGTTTAACACTTTTTGTTGTTCATTTCAATCTGCATTGTACAATGCTGTGTCCCATTCCTAAATGGTCA
>URKL01000267.1 GCA_900548485.1 uncultured Succinatimonas sp. | reverse complement strand
GGCACAGCCGATTATCAGTTATAACTACGGCCTGAACGAGCATGCTTTTGATAGGCAGGAATTTATTAACTCCTGTGTGAACATGTATAAGGACGGTACTAAAGCTTATCAGATTGTCAGAGATGATTATGGTCTTTCTGGAGAAAAGGCAGATGTTTTAGCATATTTGATATGGAGTATTACTACTAACTCTGATTTTCTTAATTATGCTTATAGTAAATTAATTGAGGATGGGGTTAATTTTGATGAAATAAATGATAGAAATAAATTTGTTGATTTAGTTGCGAGATCTTGTTTATCATCATTTATGGATCTTATATCTAAGGGCTTGATTCGTTTGTCTTCTGAAGAGCAACGTTTTTTTTATGTATATAACTTGAACATCTTAAATCAATTAAAATCAAAAAGGGAATATGAGGTATGCCTGTTACAGGGGCTAGGTGTTAATGAACGTATTTCAACAGTCCAATTAAAAAGAAATTCAAGATTGATTTATAGAGATATTTCTGTATCTGAATTAAGAAAATTTGGTGATTTGGCATTAAAAGCTTTAAACGCTGAGATTAAGGATTTTCCTCGCCGAAAATCCCTTTCTACAAGTGAACTTATTCAGGCAGAGGAGAATTATCAGGAGTTACTTATAAGCAGATTGCAAAGAATGCCACAAACTGATATCGATAGAATGATAAAAGCTTTTCAAAATCTTGAAAAAGTAAATGCAAAGGATGGCTGTGATGCTATCATTTTATCAATAGAGGCAGCTCTTGATGGACAAGGCTTGGCAGGGGATAATATTCTTCTTTATTTGCTGACACTACCTAATTAATATTAAATACTGTTATTCTCAAAATTTGCTAATTCCTAAAGGATAAGGATTAGTAAATTTTATTTTTAATTTTTTTAAATGGTAATTTATTGTTATATATTATCTTTTTGTCGATAAATTTAATTGTTTTTTGACTTATATATAAGCTTTGTTCCTATATTTCAGAATGAAGAATGATATTTGCTGTTTTATTTTGTTTGGCATATTCTAATTTTTCAAATTGGATATATTGTTTCTCTTCTGATAGATACTTACCAAAGGTTTCATATTCAGGAATTTCATTTATGATGATCAATTCGCAACCGTCAGGAGTGTGACTTACTCTAGTTAAGCCAACATAAAAAGCAGAATGTCCTGTTTTTGTTATAGGTCTAAAATCGATTTTTATATTATTAAATTCAGAATTGATTTCAGTGTCGTATGTTCTTTTTCGCACATTCACTAAAATTATTGCTTTTGATTCCCATCCTTTATAGCTGTGAATTGTTGAGCATTTTAAATAAGAAGGATGACTTCCTAAATTTAGTTTTTCTATTCTATTAATGGTTTTATTTTCAGAATAAACTGTTTCTGTTGGAATATATATATTATTTAGTTCAGAGACTATTCTTCTTCCAAATACTTTACTACTACATAGTAAGCAAATATCTCCATAGCTTTTGAAAAAGTATTCATCAATAGAGTAATTTCTTGTTTTATTATTTCAATCATAAGAATCTCATGATTGTTTAAACTCTCTTGATCGTTTGTTTCAGGTAAATTGCACTGGTACCATTTTATAGGTCGCTCAAAAAGATCAATTTCTCTTTGTTGCTTTTCAGGGAGAACTGTTAACTCCTTTGTTTGTGCATCTAATGATATAAACTCTTCTGCAAAAAGTTTGCTAACTGTAGCAACATTGGATGGCAATCTGTAGCTGTGGCTAAGTCTTTTCCATCCACCTTTAAAATTCATTCCTGTAAGTTTTTTATCAACCAAATTATATGCTTTTGAATACAAATCTTGTGTAGCATCTGCCATCAATAATAGTTGTCCGTCTTTATGGAGAAGCTCCTGTAAAAAAAGCAACCATTCTAAATTAAAATCCTGACCTTCATCTATAATGATACAGTCAGCTTTGATTTCATCATGTATTGAAGGGTTCTTCTTTAAAAAATCAAGTAATTCGGAAAGTAAATCGGGATCAAGTAGATTTGTCGATGTCACACTTTTTGAACGAATTACACTAAGAATTCCGTGGAAATGAATTGTTCTTAATTTTGTAATGTCTATATCATTTATATTTTTTTGATTAAATTTATTTTCGTATAATGAAGGTTTATTTAGTCCTACATAAACAAGATCTCTTATATAATTCATCATAGTTATATTAAATGATGTAATTAATACAGATTTACCTTGATATAGAGATCTAGCAGCTTTTAGAGCTACAATTAGAGATTTTCCTGAGCCTGCAGATCCGGCAACTCTTCTTCTTATAACATTATCTTTAATAATGGATAATTGATCTTTTGATAAAGATATTGAGAAATTACATTCTTTTTTTTCATAAATAAATATGTCTTTTATCTTTTGATATAGGACATTTGTCATTATTGAATATTGAGATAATTCATTGTCTTTTAATATTATTTTTGTAATTTTCTTTTCAATATCAATTTCTTCTTTAAGGGTAAAGATTTTTACTTCAGATTTGTTTATATTTTCTTGTGATAATTTAATTTTTTTATCATAAAAAGCAAAAAGTGTAACAAATTTTGAAATTATTGGGGCATAAAATCAACTAGGGAATATCCGTTTACGCTTTCATG
>URKL01000266.1 GCA_900548485.1 uncultured Succinatimonas sp. | reverse complement strand
ATTCATAGCAGCGCACATAGCAAACTCACGTACACCCCAGTGAATGTAATTACCATTAAGGTTACCAGGTAAAATTTCCTTAGAGGCCTTATTAATAGTTAAATTAGACGGAGCTAAGTCAGCAGAACCACCGACGAGCTCAGGCATGAAAGCACCAAAGAAGTCTAAAGCTACCTGACCTGCCTTACGAGTTGCTAATTTAGGATCTTCAGCCTTTTGTAAGGAATGTACCCACTCAGAGGTCTTCTTCTCGAAGTCGCATGGTAATTCTTCATTTACACGACGCTCAAACTCAGATGCAAGTTCAGGATATGCTTTCTTATATTCTGCTAATACAGCATTCCAATCACCCTCTAACTTAGCACCCTTTGCAGTAGCATCCCACTTAGAATAGATATCAGCAGGAACCTCAAACGGACCATAATTCCAACCTAATTTTTCCTTGGTGATCTTAATCTCATCATCGCCTAAAGGAGCACCGTGAGATGAAGCTTTACCACCCTTATTAGGAGAACCAAAACCAATAGTGGTCGGGCAAATAATAATAGACGGACGGCTTAAATCTGATTTAGCTAACTCAATAGCAGCACGGACCTGAGCACCATCATTACCATCAGCAACTTCAATTACCTGCCAGTTATAGCCCTCAAAGCGCTTTTTGGTATCATCAGCAAACCAATTCTTTACAGAACCATCGATAGAGATACCGTTAGAATCATATAAAGCGATTAACTTACCTAAGCCTAAAGTACCTGCTAATGAGCATGCTTCATGAGAGATACCTTCCATCAAGCAACCATCACCCATAAATACATAGGTGAAGTGATCAACAATATCAAAACCATCACGATTGAATTCATCAGCAAGCATGCGCTCAGCCATGGCCATACCAACAGCATTAGCAAGACCCATGCCTAAAGGACCTGTGGTGGTCTCAACACCCGGAACCTCACCATACTCAGGATGACCTGGGGTCTTAGAATCTAACTGACGGAAATTCTTTAAATCATCTATAGAAAGGTCATAGCCTGTTAAATGGAGTAAAGAATAGATGAGCATAGAAGCATGACCATTTGACAATACAAAACGATCACGATTAGGCCATTTAGGGTTCTTAGGGTTGTGATTTAAGAAACCACGCCATAAAGCCTCAGCCATATCAGCCATACCCATAGGTGCGCCTGGGTGGCCAGACTTTGCCTTTTGTACACCATCCATGCTCAGTGCTCTTACGGCATTAGCCAATTCCCTATATTCTGTCATTGTAGATTACTCCTTTGAGTTAGAACTAAATTTCTTGATCATTAACCTTGATAATACCTGCATCTATTGAAATTAAAGCATGATAATCATCATTACGTTTTTCAAAAAAATGCGTGTATGACATAGCATCTGGGCTTACATCTTTAAGTGTGACATCAAAACTACCATAAGCTCCTGAGAGAGCCTCAAAAAAGGTAGACTTAGCCGGTAAATGCAAACTACCATAAGCCTTGCCTAAAAAACTTATATTTTTATCAATTCTATTAAAGTTGATGTCTAAATTAAGATCATCCATTTTTAAGGTTACTTTTTGGTTTGCAAAAATAGCATTTAAAGATAAAGCGTCTAAAGAATTATCTTTAAATTTAGCACATGGGAATGGGCCTAACGATCCTTCAGTGCTAATAACCCCATGACGAGTCTTAACATCTACATCATATTTTAAATTAAAATTATCCTTATAATCAGGCACTGATGTAGCAAATTTTACTTTGAAATTGTCAATATTTGCAAAATTTGAATTGAAAACATACAAGCCCTCGGCACCTAAAGTCATAGCGCTTTGCGGAAAATGATCGTCAAAATTAACTTTATTTAAAGCGTAAATGCGTTTTGCACTTAAATCAGGTAAAGCTAAATTATGTATATCAACAGAGGTTTCAATTGAATTTCTATTTTGCTGATAAATATTTAAATTAGCTTTAAGTTTGCGTTTGGCATAAGGAGATAAATAACGAGGTGCGCTATCGATGAGCTTTTTATCATAATCGCCTTCAATACTTACAGAGGCTTCAATATTACGTGGCCATAATCTAAATTTTAATTTAGATTTAGTCTTAACATCAGCATCTAAAATATTGGTATAAACAAAGAGATTTTTAACGATCTTATCTAAATTGATTTTAGCATCTGCTGCTAAAAACTTATTTTTTATCTCTACAGGTAATATAATCTCTTCTAAAGTCGAAATATTACGGAGATATAAATTACCTCTAGATTTAAAAAATCCTGACTTTTTCTTTTGATACTCAACGTTTAATCTATAAGGCAAAAAACCTTGAGAATACTTATTATCAAGTTGAGTATTAAAGGAATCTAAAGCTTGATTGATCCCATCTTCGGCATAATATGAAGTAATTCCTACTCCAGTAAAATATCCAGCCCCACCTAACAAAGCTATTGCCGCAACTGTGACTAGAATTTTCTTACGCATGAATACTCCTAAATTTATGACCAAAAAAAAATGCCGATCACAAATGATCGGCATCATTTTAATGAAACATCATATTCAAATTAGCCGAATACTTTCTTGTAGTCAGCCTGGAACTTTTCGATACCAGCATCAGTTAACGGGTGGTGAGTCATCTGCTCAATAACCTTGTAAGGAA
>URKL01000265.1 GCA_900548485.1 uncultured Succinatimonas sp. | reverse complement strand
AATATCTGCCTGAACCGCTTAGCGATGAAGAATTGCGTGTTATGGCTTTAATAGTGATAGGTAAAACATCCTTAAACGGAACACGAGTTACATCAGTAATGCCATCGCGACGTACCATGATAAACCAAGCGGCCATGATGGATAAGCCTAAGAGAATACCTGGAACAATACCCATTACGAAGAGCTTACCGATAGATAAACCAGCAGTTACACCCAAGATAATCATCGGTAATGATGGCGGAATAATAGGAGCTGTTAAAGCTGAAGAGCATACTAAGCCTGTAGCACGTCCTTTATCATAACCTGAAGCTACCATCATCGGGATAAGCATACCGCCTAAGGCAGATACGTCAGCGATAGCCACACCTGACAAGCCTGCAAAAAGCATGCAAGCTAAAATGGTTACATAACCTAAACCACCGCGAAAACGACCTACAATTGCTTGAGCAAAATCGATAAGTTGCTTTGAAATACCACCGTGTTTCATGATTTCACCTGCTAAGATGAAGAAAGGCACAGTGATTAAAATATAGTTATCAGTACCACTTACAACCTGGAAGGATAACTGATAAGGCAGATCGCCCATGTCTAAGAACCATAAAAGGATAAGACAGCAGATAAATAAAACAATGGCGATCGGAATGCCTGTAAATAACAGAGCAAATAAGGAACCTAGAAAGATAAACAATTCCATGACGCTTACTCCTCTTCCTTAGGATTTAACATAGCCTCTTCTTGCTCCTTAGCCATTCTCTCTAAGGTTGCATCATCAAGCTTTAATAAATCTAAATCCTGCTTGATGTGGCCAATTGAAATGATTGCACAAGATATAGTTCCAATAAGTACTGCTAAGATCATTACACTATAAGGAATACCGGTAACCTGACCTACAGTTGTAGTATCGTTGTAGTACAAATATGAACCATAAGCTAAAGTTAAGAGCACGATAATGGATACAATCTCAAAACAACCAGAGAAAATGATTTTTTGACGTGCTGTAAGGCGATCGGTAATAGTAGTAACAGCAATGTGACTGCGGTTATACCAAACTGAAATTACACCTAAATATGTTCCCCACAGGAACAAATATCTAACTAACTCCTCAGTGATAATGATGCCTGAGGAAAAGAAATATCTTAAAGCTGTGTTGACAAAAACAAAGCCAACCATTGCTATCAACAAAGCGCAACAAAGTCCTTTATTAACTTTACTTGCAAATTTTATTAAAGATTCCATGTGTGTCCTCTTCATTGAAAAGCCCTCAAAATTTTGAGGGCTTTTGAGATTTTTTTTAATAAATTATTATTTCTTAGCAGGATCTACACTTGCACAGAAGTCACGAATTTCCTTTGAGCCCGGAACTTCTTTATCAAACCAATCCCAAGCAGGTTGGGCAGACTTAACCATTTGAGCCTTAAACTCAGAAGAAGGAACAGTGATAGTTACACCGTTTTGCTTGAAGAACTCAACAGTATCAGCTTCATCCTTTTCAGAGATATCCCAATTGTACTTAACGGCATTAGCCATAGCAGTGTCAAACCAACCCTTAGCTTCTGCATCTAACTTCTGATACCACTTATCATTTACTAAGACAAAAGTCGGAGAGAAGATATGACGAGACTCAAGTAAGTATTTATTTACCTCATACCAGCCCATAGATTTAACCATGGAGTACGGATTATCCTGACCATCTACAACCTTAGTCTCTAAAGCTGTGTAGAGTTCAGTTGCTGGCATCGGAGTAGGATTAGTACCTAAGGCCTTAAATAACTGAACAAAAACCTCATTTAAAGGAGTTCTGATCTTCATCTTGCCTAACTCTTCCATGTTGGTGACCGGGAAGGAAGAAGAGATCTGACGGAAACCATTTACAATCACACCTGCAATACGAGCACCAGAGTTTTCAGTATATTTACCCTCAAACGGCTTCATACCATCGCCTAAGAAGACATTGCGAGCATGCTCCCAGCTATTGATAACAAATGGTTGCTCCCAAGCGGCAATCATAGGTTCATCATTTTTAATTAAACCGCCGACCTGAGCAATTTGGATGGTGCCGCGTTTAACTAATTCCATGATCTTCTCTTCACCACCAGCTTCATTGTTAGGCTTTAAGGTGATCTTGAATTGACCATTTGAAACTTTTTCAAGCTCTTCTTTAAAGTGCTTCATCATCATGGTATTTGGATGATCAGGTCCAAAATAACCACCGAAGATTACTCTATAGGTTTTGGCATTTGCTAATGGGGAAGCCATCAAAGCGGCAGCTGTACCTAAAGCAATAAAAGTCTTTAAAAATTTCATGTTATGTCCTCGTGTTTGTGATTTCGTGCTTTTTATAATATGCAAATAAATCGCACAAAATACAGCCATACGTCACATTTTGTAAAACTAGGATCCCAATTAACGTCAAATATACACTAAAAATCAGTATCAACTAATTGATTTTATAAAGAATTGTATCAATCTTGGATCCTAGAATTAAATATTCTAAAATTTGAAGATGATCACAAAGAAAAAAAAGCTAAAATTATGCGCTAAAATGATTCTAAAATATGTTTTTAAATTAAGATTAACTTATTGTATTAACAATAAATATTTAAATTAGATTTAATATTTATATAAAGAATTTTTAAAATTGTGACCTAAGGGATAAGCAAATCAATTGGGCTTTGGAATATGACCTTCCTGTCGTTATTCATTGTC
>URKL01000264.1 GCA_900548485.1 uncultured Succinatimonas sp. | reverse complement strand
ATGTGCGGTAGGGCGTCCTATTGTAACAACCGATGTACCTACACTTACGAAAGTCAACGCTCTTTCAAGGCGCATCATACTATCAGGAATTAAATTATCCTGATATAAGGCCATACCTTTTAAATATAACCAATTAGGATCGTCTCTACCTTCTAAAGCAAAATTATCTAAGATCTTATGAGCCTTGGCACATAAACTGTCAGGATCGTTAGTTTTAAGCGAAGCGTTAAGATAAGCGCGTACTAAAGAGAGAGCTAATTTAAAATCGAGCTCCAATGGTTCTAGTAGCGCAATAATCTCGTAATATTTTTTTTCTAAAAAAAGCTTTGAAACTTGGTTGTGTATATCTGCCATGATGAAAGCAGACGGGCTCTACGCCCGTCTTTTTAGAGAAGTTTATGAATGTAAAGAATGATCGCCACGGAAAATACCGCAGACACCAGAACGGACTGTCTCAATAACGTCAGCCTCATCAGAGATAGCTTTTAAAAATCTATCTACCTCAGAGGAGGTATTTACGTATTGAACAACAAAAATCTCTGGAGTTAAATCCACGATCTCAGCTTTGAAAATATCACATAAGGTCTTAAGTTCCTCACGTAAGGCATGACCTAAAGCCTGAACCTTAACGAAGAGGATCTCTCTCTCTACAATCGATTGATCGTCGGCAATAGAAGAAACTTTAATAACATTAACAAGCTTATGTAGCTGTTTGGTAATACGCTCAACAACTACATTATCACCCTCAGTTAAGATGGTAATACGGGATAAATAATTATCCTCAGTTGGCGCTGCGGTAATAGTCTCAATATTGTAGCCACGCTGTGAAAAGAGACCTACAACACGCGAGAGGGCACCAATTTCATTTTCTAAAAGAATGGAGATGATCTGACGCATGCATTAGTCCTCATTTAAAAACATATCGGCCATACTACCGCCCATCTGTTGCATCGGCAATACTTGAGCATTGGTATCACAAAGAATATCGACAATTACAAGCTTATCCTTCATAGCTAAAGCTTTTTTCATTGTAGACTCTAACTCAGAAGGATCCTTTACCAAGAAAGCCTCATGACCATAGGCTTTAGCTAAAGCCACAAAATCAGGATTGTAATTTAAATTAGTAGAACTGATATGTCCTTTATAGAACATACGCTGCCACTGACGCACCATACCTAAGGTGTGGTTATCGCAGATGAAGATCTTAACAGGAATATTAAACTCCAAACAGGTGGATAATTCCTGAATATTCATCTGGAAACTACCGTCACCGGTAATTAAACAGACATCACAATCAGGTTTACCTATCTTAGCGCCAATTGCAGCTGGGAAACCATAACCCATGGTGCCTAAACCACCTGAGGTTAATAAATGACGAGGCTCATCAAATTTATAATACAAAGCGGTAAACATCTGATGCTGACCTACATCGGTGGCAACAATAGCTTTGCCTTCAGTTAAGCGGCTTAGGGTCTCAACAATCTCTTGAGGCTTAATAAGTTCTTTATCCTTCTTATAGTCTAAACACTTAACCTCACGCCAAGAATCAATAGTATTCCACCACAGATCTAAATCTTTACGATCTTGCTCTACATTTAACTCTTTAAAGGCTTCATCAAATTGACCTAAAACGGTCTTAGCATTACCGACAATCGGAATATCAGCATTGACAGTCTTTGAAATAGATGCAGGATCAATATCCACATGAATAATCTTAGCTGCCGGACAAAACTTCTGAATATTATTGGTAACACGATCGTCAAAACGTACACCAATTGCAAAGACTACATCGGCTTTATCCATAGCCTCATTAGCCTCATAAGTACCATGCATACCTAACATACCTAAGAAATTCTTAGAAGTGGATGGATATGCACCTAAACCCATGAGAGTTGAAGTTACAGGCAGATTAAATCTATCTACTAAAGAACGGATTTCATTTGAGGCATCTGATAAAACCACACCGCCACCAATCATTACAACTGGACGTTTTGCCTCTAAAAGCATTCTCGCTGCACGTTTAACCTGACCACGATGGCCCTGTAAAGTAGGCTTATAAGAACGCATCTTTACATCACCATCATCCTCAGGATACTCAAATAATTGAGATGGGCGTACACAGTCTTTAGGCACATCTACAACAACAGGACCAGGTCTGCCTGAAGCTGCTAAATAAAAAGCCTGTCTGATATAACGAGGAATGTCTAAAGCCTTTTGGCATAAATATGAGTGCTTAACAATTGGACGGGTAATACCAACAGTATCAACCTCTTGGAAAGCATCCGAACCAATCAAAGGAGTTCCTACCTGACCTGTAATGACTACCATAGGAATAGAATCCATATACGCAGTAGCAATTGCAGTTACAGTATTAGTAGCACCAGGGCCTGAGGTTACTAAACAGACGCCTACTTTACCTGTAGCACGTGCATAACCATCAGCGGCATGTGCCACTCCCTGCTCATGGCGACCTAGGACATGATGGATCTTCTTAGACTGTAGTAAAGCATCATAAATGTCTAGTACGGCGCCACCAGGATAACCAAATAATTTATCTACACCTAAATCTTCTAAGGTACGCACTAACATCTGTGCGCCCGACATCATGGTCATATGTCCTCGACTCCTTAATAAATATGCAGTTATTTTTTATAATTTTTGGGCAGAAATCTCGGGCTTCACAGCCTCACTCCATTCAGGAAAGCAGCTTCACCA
>URKL01000263.1 GCA_900548485.1 uncultured Succinatimonas sp. | reverse complement strand
GGACTCACATTGATGCATCTGCGCAATGTGCCCACCTGCCCTGAAATTCTAGGAGTACTTTAAATATTAGCTATCGTGATGCCTCTGAGAGTTTTAACGAATTTAAGACAGTTGAAGTTAATTCCTTATCCGGTACTGATGGTTTAATTTCTTTAAACCTAAACTGGACAGCAACTATTGAAGAAAATGATAAATTACTTGTAAAAGCTGGCAATGAAGGTGTTCATACAGTTAAAGTAAATGGTTCTTCAGGCTCTGAAGCTCCTAAAACTAGCATGAATGGTTTCTTAATTAAGGTTGATAACCCTAATGAAAATTTAAACTTTATTGGTAATAGTCAATTAGAACAAGGTGTATATTTTAGAGATTATCAATTAGATCAAAGAACTAATGCAGACGGTTCAAAAGAATGGTTCTTGACTTACGCTTCTAACAATCCTCCCTCAATTCTTACCCCATCAGCTGAAGCTGTAATCGCCTTTGCCGGAATGGCAGCTCAATCTGCTTTATATCAAAATCAGCTTTCCGATCTTAGATTACGTTTAGGAGAGGTTCGTAATCAAAATAATGCTGGTCTTTGGACTTCAGTATCAACCCAAAGAGAACATTTTGATAGCTTTAATAAAATTGGTTTTATTCAAGACACTTACAGATTTAACCTAGGTTTTGATAAAAAATATGATAATTGGCTTTTAGGAGCTAATGTCAAATATCATAATGCCGATCAAAAAACTAATAAATCAAATTACTTGGCAAAGGGTAATGCAGAGGATATAGGTTTAAATGCATATGCTACCTGGCAAGAAGATGGTTATTATTTAGACTTTGTTGTAAGTGCTGATAGGTATCATCAAGAAATCCATACTAATATGCTTGATAAAAGCAATGTAAATGGTAGCTATCATAATCTAGGTTTAGGCCTTTCAGTTGAGGGTGGTCGAAAAATTTGTTTTGAAAATGAATTATTTTTAGAACCGCAAGCGCAAATAGGATATTACCATTTATGGGGAGATGAATTTTCGTTATCAAATGGTATGCAGGTAAAACAAGATAACTTTAATTCTTTAGTTTCACGTTTGGGAGCTGTATTTGGTAAAGACTTCTATGGAGAAAATCATGAATTTTTAGGACAGCTATATTTACAAGCTGGAACTAGATATGAAGCCTTAGGAGAGAATTCCATTAATATCAATGGTTATGATTTTGAAGATGACTCTACAAGCTGGGTATTTTACTATGGTGTAGGTGGAGAGCTAAATCTTCAGGAAGATTTCAAAGTTTATGGCTATGTCAGACGAGAAGAAGGAGATGGTTATAGTAAAAACTTTGATATCATGTTAGGTTCTAAGTATATGTTTTAAAACGTATATTATAATATCTATTATAAAAATAACCTTAAAATAAGTATATCTAGAAATTAAAATCTGGATATACTTTTTGCATCCTCACTTTAGATGAGAATGCAAAAATGTTTTTTAATAGAGATGAGCTATAGATTTATATAAGTCGGTATATTTAGCAAATTTTTCCTCATAAAAATCTTTTAAATTCTTGTTTGGAGTTTTTAATTTGCCTTTTTTAGCTAGAGTTTTACCAAAATCAGGTTTTATATCATCAATACCTATTGCCGAAGCTGCAATAATAATATCGCCTAAAGTCTCTGTTTCCTCTTGGGCTAATTGAATTACATTTCTTTGCAGAATATCTGCAAAAATTTGACACCAAATATCACTATTGGCTATACCTCCACCAATTGGTACAGCGGATTGTTCATTTGAAGCATTATGATCAAGCAGATTTTCAATACAATGACGAATTGAAAAGGCTACACCCTCCATAATCGCACGAATAAAGTCACTGTATGAGGTTGTAAGTGATACTCCAAAGAAAACGCCTCTAGCATTAGGGTCCCAAATAGGGCTTTTTTCTCCTGATAGATACGGCAGAAATATTAAGTGGTTATTAGGCTGAGATTTAGCACATAAGCGGTTCATCTGTTCATAAACACTAATACCAGCGTTAAGAGCATCTTGAAATACCATTTTGCCAAAAGTATCTCTAAACCATTTTAAAGAAATGCCTGCGTTATCTGTGGTTTGAACCGCTGCATAAAGACCATCAAACGCATAGGGAGTAGATAACACTTTGTTTTTAAAATATGGCTTATTGTTTATTTGGCAAACGCGACCACTTGATCCTATAGTGATAGCTGCATCTAAAGGTTCAAATACACCTGAAGCTAAGGTTGCAGATATAGTATCAATAGCACCAGCACATACCGGTGTACCTTCACATAAACCAGTAGCTTTTGCTGCTTTCTTCGTCACCTCTCCTACTATGTCGTATGAGTTAAAAATAGGAGGGAGTATTTCTCTTGGAATTTGAGCTTTTAAGATTATCTCATCAGACCAACCACCAAGATTAAGATCATTCATTAAAGATAAACCACTCCGAGGCTTATCAATAGAATATTCGTCTGTAAGCTTTTTAATAATAAAACCGTTGGGTATTAAAAATTTTTCTGTTTCATCGATGAGATCGGGGCGATTATCGATGAACCATCGTAATGTAGGTAAGGCAAAAGAGCCCTTTACAATATTATTACCTGTAATTTTAAAGGCTCTATCATCTCCAACATGTTCTTTAAGCCAAATCTCTTGTGCTACAGCTCGTTGATCATGAAGTCCTACACCATTATAGATAATTTTATTTTTACCC
>URKL01000262.1 GCA_900548485.1 uncultured Succinatimonas sp. | reverse complement strand
ACTCTTACCGGTCTTAAAGAAGGTACCATTGTAGCAGGTGGCGCTGGAGATAATGCCGCCGCTGCTATTGGTACAGGTGTATGTTCTGAAGGTAAGGCTTTTGTTACCTTAGGTACATCAGGTGTAGTTTTTGCTCATACTAATCAGCCTGCAATTGATCCTTTAGGTCGTGTTCATACCTTCTGTGCGGCAGTTCCTGGTGCGTGGACAGCTATGTCATGTACCTTAGCTGCAGGTCTATCTTTGCGTTGGATGCGTGATGAATTTTATACCTCTGAAAAAGAAAGTGAGGCTAAAGAAGGACGTGATGTCTATAATTTAATGACAGATGCGGCTGCTAAGACACCAATTGGCGCTGATGGATTAATTTATTTACCCTATCTTATGGGAGAAAGATCTCCAATCTTAGATCCTCAAGCTCGTGGTGTATTCTTTGGTTTAAGTGCTCGTCATAGTAAAGCCCATCTAACTCGTGCTGTTTTAGAAGGCGTAACCATGTCACAGCGCCATAATCTCCATGTATTAAACGAAATGGAGATTGTCCCTAATACCCTTACAGCCTGTGGAGGTGGAGCTTCATCTCCTTTATGGCGTCAGATGTTAGCTGATGTTTTAAATTGTAAGGTTGAGACTACAGCTTCAAAAGAAGGCCCAGCTTTAGGTGTAGCAATCTTAGCTGGTGTAGCCGCTAAGATCTTCTCTTCAGTTGCAGAGGGATGTGATATCTGTATTAAGAAATCTCCGGTATTTTCAGAGCCAATTTCCGAAAACCAGAGATCTTATGATGAGATTTACAAGCTTTACTCATTCTTATATCCAACTATGCGTCCTGCCTTCCATAAACTGGCTTCTTTAAGAGAGTTTTTAGATGGTAACAATCATGGCTATAAGACTGTAGATAGCGTAGAGTTTGAGCGCTACGGTAAAGTTATTCATGATCTTGATGTAAAGAAAGTTGTAGAACTACTCAAAAATACTCCTGTACCTAATGAAGGCACTGTCTATGTAGCCTCTGAACCATCTTTAGAGACTCCTGAGCTTGTAAATCAAATTCAAAATCAGATCTTTGGTGGACTTAAGATTCAAATTGGTTATTGCAATGGTCATAACCGTACTTTAAATTGCCTTGAATATCATCGTAATAGTGAGTTAAATATCTGCGAGAGAGATACTTTATTGATGCTTGCTCCTATGAATGCAATTCATGATGGCATTATTGACTCTGAGTCAGTTGAAGTGTTCTTAATGAAGGCTGGTACAGCGGTACTCTTCTATGAGACTACTTTACATTATGCTCCATGCACAGGTGATGGTGAGGATTATTTCAGAATGTGTTGTGTCCTTCCGCGTGATACCAATACCTCTCGTCCTTCTGGGGTATGTGGCGAAGGAGAGGCCGGCTTTTTAACTCATAACAATAAATGGTTGTTTGCGCATAAGGATTCTTCTGAGGGTAAAGCAAAGATTACCACAGGAAGACTTATCGGCAAGAACATTGTTTTAAAATAGAATTTAATTTATTTAGGAGAATTATATGCAAGAGTCTAATATCCCAGAGGTCAAATTAGGCCTAATTGCGGTATCTCGTGATTGCTTTATTAGAAGTTTATCTGAGCGTCGTCGTGCCGCCATTATCAGTGAGTGCGAGCAGAAGAAACTCAATATCGAAGAGATTAAAGTTACTGTTGAAAATGAGAATGATTGCCTTAAGGCTGTAGCTGAGGCTAAAGAAAAAGGTTGTAATAGCCTAGTTGTTTTCTTAGGTAATTTTGGCCCTGAGACCCCAGAGACTTTAATTGCTAAGTATTTTGATGGTCCTTGCATGTTTGTTGCAGCTGCTGAAGAGACGGGTAACGATCTTGTTGATGGTCGTGGTGATGCTTATTGCGGTATGCTCAACTGTTCATATAACTTAGGTTTACGTAAGCTTAAGGGTTTTATCCCTGAGTATCCGGTTGGTACTGCAGCTAATATTGCTAAGATGGTTGAGGAATACATTCCGGTTGCTCGTGCCCTTTTAGGTTTAGCCAATTTAAAGATTATCTCTTTTGGCCCGCGTCCTCAGGATTTCTTCGCATGCAATGTTTGACTCCAGCGGGCAGGCGACAGGGCAGGACTATTCGCTTCGCATGCAATGCCCCTATTAAGGGTTTATATGATTTAGGTGTAGAAATTGAAGAGAACTCAGAGCTTGATTTATTAGTAGCATATCGTCAGCATGAAGGTGATGAGCGTATTCCTAATGTTGTTGCTAATATGGAAGAGGAATTAGGTAAGGGCAATACTTATCCAGATCTCTTAGAGCGCATGGCTCAATTTGAATTAACTTTATTAGATTGGGCTCGTGATCATAAGGGAGCTCGTAAGTATGTTTGCTTTGCCGATAAGTGCTGGCCGGCATTCCCAGAGGAGTTTGGTTTTGAGCCTTGCTATGTTAACTCTCGTTTAACCTCCAGAGGCATTCCTGTAGCTTGTGAAGTTGATATTTTTGGTGCTCTTTCTGAGTATATTGGAGCTTGTGTATCAGGTGATGCTGTAACCTTATTAGATATCAACAATTCTGTACCAGAGGATTTATACAAAGAGGATATCGCTCCGAAGTTCCCTCAGTATAAGCTTACTGATACCTTTATGGGATTCCATTGCGGTAATACTCCTTTCTGTAAGCTCACTACTTCAACTGAGTGTAATTTACAATTAGGTAAGATTAACTATCAGATCATTC
>URKL01000261.1 GCA_900548485.1 uncultured Succinatimonas sp. | reverse complement strand
CATAAAGTAGGTTTAAAAGTTCCTGAGGTGTAGATAAAGCTTGGTTCATAACCACTGCTTTCGGCATTTTTAGGGCTACCGGCATAAGCTTCACCAAATAAAGAACCGAAGATAATAATGTTATGAGAAGCAATAATACGTGCAGTTGCAGCAACATTGCCAAATATAACTACACTATTGTCTTTAGCTGTAATTATTTCGCCAGTTCTGACATTACGACTAATTACAATTAAGGGCTCCGAAATTTTTACTTCAACAGGAACATTTACTTTGACCGGAACCTCAACCTCAAAGGTCTTAGTAATAATCTTCGGTTGTAAATTTTCCTCGCGAATACGAACGAAGCGATTGGAATTAACTACAGGAACTTTCTTTGTTTTCAAAAGATTTATAACCCCTTCTGAGGTTATTCCTGATAAACCTATAAGATAGATATCAAATTTATTACAGATATCAACAAGCTTTTTATAATCCAAATCTTCAAAATTACTTACTGCAGATACATCTAAAACTAATGGTGCAAAAGCATAGAATTCTCGATTAGGAGAAACCTTCAGAGTTAATAATTGTTCTAGGTGTTCTAAGTTTAAATCTTTGATGACGATGGTATTAAAAGAATAACCAGTTCGCATCAAACCACCGTTAACTGTAATAGGTTTACCATCTGCAGAGGTAATATTTGTGGTCATGTAAAAAGCCTGTATCTTCTAAATATTTCTTAAATTTTAGCATATTGACACACTTTGTGTAGAATGATCAAACATATCCGTGACTTAGGGCAGTTTTAGATGTTTTTTCAGGGTGTTTTAGGTTGTTATCTTATTTTTGAGAGCATTATGAAAAAGCTTATTATTGTTACTTAAGATACTGTATTAGGCATTATGGACCGTCTAATTGGAGATGACGATATCAAGATAGTGGAAGTTGAATAATATTGTTGTTGATTTTGAAGATACAAACAGTAGTAAAAACATAAAAGCTCCGATAAGAATTAAATTCTTTTCAGAGCTTTTCATTAAAAATAGTCTCGGCGTCTTATTTTTAAAATTTAATAGTTTGATTTTTTTTAGCTAATTTTCTTTTTCTTGTTCCTTTAAAGCTTGTTTAGCTTTTTCAATAGCAATGGCATCCTCGTCATGCTCTTTAGCTAAAGCTTTCATCTCATCAAGTTTTACTGTGATTTTGCCCCCAGTTGTGATATCAGCTATAGCATAGATAAAATCACGAATAGCATAAATAACCATAAAGAAGGTAGCAACTGGTATACATAGATAGAACCATGACATTTTTACTACATGAGGCAGAGTAAAAGTCATTTTGATATTAGAACGTATACACAGTTTTATACCAAAATAAAGAATGATGATATAGGTTACAAGCATGATCGCAGTTGCAATTAAGCGACATATACGTCCTGCTAAAGTACCGTGCAATTTATCGGTGATAATATCAACTAAGAAATGTTCTCCAGTGCGTACAAGTTCTGCAGCTGCAAGAAAAATCATCCACACCAAGAAAAATTGTATTACCTCGTCAATCCAAGTTGGATTCCAGGTAATAAAGGATGCTCGTGTGGAGATATTCAATAAAAACAGTACGAATACAACCATTAAGCAAAATCCGGCTAAAAGACGAGAGATTTTGCCTGCTATATCTTCAAATTTAAAATAAGCGTTCACTTTTATCTCTCCTTACGCGTTGTAACCTAGGAATTTAGGCAAGAAAGTAGTGAGAGGTTCAAAGAATGCAACTAGTAAAGTTACAAACACCATGATACAAACAAAAGGTATAGCAGCGCGTCCAATCTTCATCATCTTTTCGCCTGTAATACTCGACATTACATAGAGATTAAGTCCCACAGGAGGTGTTAACACACCACAGGCTAAAGCAATACACATAACAATTGCTAATTGTACTGTCGGATAGTCATAAGCTTGAGCTAGAGGATAGAAAATAGGTACGGTGATAAGTAAGATGGCAGTACCTTCCATAAAGCAACCCATGACTAAGAGAAGAACAATAATCAAAATTAAGATAGGATCTATGGAAGAGAAGGTATTAACCATTTGTTCAACAACCATGTGCGGAATGCGAGTTTTCAGTAATACATGCTGGAAGAAAGCCGCAGTGGCGATCACAAACATGATTTGTCCTGTAGATTTTGCTGTAGCCCAAAAAATATCTGGTAAATCAGAAATTTTTAATTGGCGATATTTAAACATACCTAAAAGCATAGAGTAGAAAGCGGCAACAGCAGCAGCTTCGGTAGCGGTAAATAAACCTATGAAAATACCACCTAGAACAATTACAGGAATGAGTAAAGCCCAAATAGCTTTAATACCTAGTTTGACACGCTCTTGCATCGGAATAGGCTCCACTTTACCAAAGTTAGAGCGACGGGCTTCATAACTTGCATAGATGATAAAGAGTAGACCTGTCAAAATACCGGGGATTGCACCACCTAAAAATAAAGCATTAACAGAGGTCCCAGGAACTAAAGATGCAAATAAAATTAAAGTAATACTAGGAGGAATAATTGGACCTAAACCACCACCTGCGGCAATGGCGGCACAAGAAAATGGTTGATGGTATCCGGTATTGCGCATTTCAGCTATGGCGATCATACCAACACCAGCTGCAACAGCGGCAGCTGAACCTGACATAGCTGACATAATCAAGTTCACGCATCTTGTCTTTATTATCCTTTATGCTCTCCAAATAAGCATCTCCAT
>URKL01000260.1 GCA_900548485.1 uncultured Succinatimonas sp. | reverse complement strand
TACTATAACCTGGGCTACATCGCTTTCCACCAGAAAGACTATTCGACGGCCCACACTTGGATCTGAAAATTATCTGCTGAGGATAATTCTTGAGCACCACGAATGCAACCATTAGCGTAGCCACCAAAAATCTCGGCTGCATTTACAGAAAAAGAGGCCATGGTAAAAATACTCAAAGCCCCAATTATTTTGAAAAATTTCATATATAAAGACTATGCTGTAAGCACAGGCCTCTTAATTTAATGAAAAGCTAAATAAACGAGTAAAAATACCTTTTTTCTTACGCTTACAAGTCTCAATTTCAATAGAAGTGCCTTGGAAATTAAAACACTTAGGAGGCATATCATAACCTTCATTATTGTTAATTGATTCAATCGCCTCAATAAGATTTTGCCGAAGCTTTTGCAAATACTTCTTATTAGCCTCTTCCATGACTATTGCAAGATTACGACGATAAGATAAAACCTCAGGCTCATCTCCCATCTTAGTTGGACGAGTATAATCAGCCCAAGAAATGCCCGTAATAAATTGGATCCATAATCTCAAATCTGAGGTTACCCAAAAAGGAGAGAAAGGATTTTTAGCCTCAGCTATAAAACTGTTTAAAGATTTATTTACGAAATCTACACATAAAGCGCGATCTTCACCTTGTCCATAGATGGTATAGCGTCTATAGCGTATGTTCTGGACGGCATCGCGGATCTCATAAAAACACTTATAACTAGTAAGCTCAGGTCCTGCACTATAACAAAAATATACAGGCTTATCAGGCTCTGATTTTGAACACTCATGAAAATCATAATGAGTAAAGGAAGCTTTATCCTTTTCTTCAAGACTTTGAGAAATCAGTGATGAGACTAAATGTAATTTTTGCTTTTCATTTAAAAAGTCATCTAAATGCGCAATGATAAAATGCGAGAAATTTTCCTTAATAGCTGAGGATAAACCTTCAAAATTTCCGCCCTTTAAGGCTATTTCTCGGGAGTAATTGATCTTATGTTCATATAAAGCATAAAAGATCAACAACCACAATTTTACTCTGAAATTCAAAAGTTTATTAAAAATATAATCAGCTAATTCCTTAGCTCCTACAAGATCTGATTGTATAAGCTTCTGCGGACGGTTATACACCCAATCATGAGCATACATGCTAAGGTTATTCCAATTTAAGCGTAGTCCTAAATCATTTGAAAAAAACTCTTTAATTTGGGTTTGGCTTAAATCACTAAAACTTTGCGGATTATTATCAAACCATTGATTCTTAAATTTAGGTAGTGGCCAAATAAAAGAACACTGATTTGCAAAATTAATATTGCGCGGATTTGCAGGGTTTTTAAGATTATCTAAAACAAACCATACCGCAACCATTGCATGTAATCTTAATAAAAGAGGTGGAAAGTTTTTATTGTCATCATCTCGTTGAGGAATACCCAAATATTCCAACATTGAATTTAAACTATTGATGCACTCTAAAGCCTTTTCATTCTTAGCAAAAATCTCTTTCCATAAAGAAGTAATACTTGTAACCTCAGATGATTGAGAGGTAAGAGAAGACCAAGGCTCTATATCCGCATTAAAACAGACAACACGCTTATATTTAAGATAGTCAGCCTTAATCATGTCACCAATAGTCGGAAGCTTTTTATTATCAATGATCTGCTGCTTATCAATACCCATTGAAGCAACATTAGTCCAACGCACTCGATTGATAAGTTGCGGTCTTAGATAAGTATGAACATAAACCTCAGGGCGATCATCACGCTTAGCTGACCAGCGTAAGATTCCCATCTGCACACTTAAATTAGGTTCATTCTCATTTGGCAGACAAACATCAAGAAAATACAGCGACGATCTTTGTGACATGATTATATTTCTATTTTATTAATTGACCTGTGCTGGAGCTAATAAGTCATCATCCTCTAACAAAACAGCGCCACCATTATCAACACTTCCTTGTGCCTCTTGAGCATAGGAAGAACTTGAAGTTTGCGGTTGATATTGTGTAGCTGAGGAAGAATTATCATTTACAACAGTCACGTTTGCTGATGAGTTTGGAGTTGTGCTCAAATAATCAAAGATATGCACAATTCTCTTCACACCACTAACCTTGCGAACTTGATTGATAGCACGAAGCGATTCATCCTTAGTGACATAACCTAAGAGATAAACTGTAGAATCCTCAGTGAAAACCTTAAAACGACCTGATTTAATCTTCTCACCAAAAAGTAAGGCTGATTTCACCTTAGAAGTAATAAAAGCATCATTTGCTGTTACAGAAGAAGATACCGGAGGCTTGTTCTGCACATAATTGTAAACCTTACGCAAATACTGAACTTTTTTAATTTCGCTAATACACCAATTTAAATATTCAGTATCAGTAGTCTCGCCTGCTAAAAGCAAATTACCATTAACAGCAATCGCCTCTACGTGGAAAACCTTACTGTCAGAACGTCTTCTATCATTAGTTAAAATATTGTGAACATCTTGCTCAATTTGCTCATCATACATCTGTCTATCAACAGTACGACTATCAGAACCGATAACTGCAGCTGTACCTGCTGTACCACCTGCAACCATTGCTGTGATACAACCATTCAACATTAAAGGCATAGTGGCACTTAATGCTAATACTAAGGCATAACGTTTATAAACTGCTTTCATCATTTTCAGGTACACCTTCTAAATGAAAATGCACCGCCTCCTTGCTTTGATATTAATCGGGGTTCTGCTTTTGAA
>URKL01000259.1 GCA_900548485.1 uncultured Succinatimonas sp. | reverse complement strand
CTTGTATAAAATTCACAATGAAATTTAATTAGCCACAGAATTACGGAAGAACCAACATCAATAGCAAATGCATTTTGCAGTTGCTGTCCGATAATAATCTTGAGCAGGTAAATGATCTGACTCAAGGTAATTAAAGAGCGTACGATACCCTCTTTGTGGGTATTACACTTTTTAAGAGAACAGAATCCTTTTAGAATTCTGAACGATATTTCAATTTACCAACGAGCTCTATAGAGCGTAGCAATTTGAAGAGCATCTAAAAGATGTTGTTCGATGTTAGTTGCAAAGTACACGTACTTGTTTTCATCTTTATTGAAAACAGCAACAACTCGAAGTGATGGGAACTCATCAGAGTCTACGATAAAGTCTCTAGTAAGACCATCCTTGAATACATCATCTTTTAGTCTAAATGGTGCACCATGCTGATTTACGTGACTGTTAACATCAGTTACAGTTCCATCAGTGTTGTACTGTTTGTAAGAGATAGCTTTAAGAGCTGAGCCTGATTTTAGTTTAATGATAAACAAGGCTTTAGCATCTTGAAGTTCTTTGAATAAGGTCATCTTAGGATAACCGGCATCTGCCATGAATAGTTTAAATGCAAGCTTAGTTAAATCAATCTCAGCTCGTTCAGATGAAACACCAGATGTGATGGTTGAATATAACTCTGTAAAAGAGTTTAGGCTTAGTAATCTGTGGACTTTAGCTTCACTGTTTATTTTGCCTTTTAGCTCCTTACAGTTACATGCAACCTCAGATCCATCTTGAATAACGATATCTGTTATGGATGGTATTTTGTTTTTGAGTTCTTAAACAAGGAGATTGGAATCACTTAAAGAACCTTCGATAGCTTCAGCATCTAAGGCATCTTTAATAGCTCCTAAGAATACAGGCATTTGCTTTTTATCAAGAAAGTCATAGAAAGGCTCCCATGATAGGATATCTAAGCCTTCTTTAGCAGCATTGTCAGAGTATTCATAATGAATGCTTCGCAAAGTGAATTCCTTGTCTCTGTTGAGAATATCAATGACTGTCTTTAAAAAGATAGTCGGTGAAAATAATCGGCTTCTGACTACAAGTTTTGTGTCATGAGCTAATTTAGTAATTTGGGCATCAGATAACACTGAGCCTAAAGATTTTAAAAGTTGATTTGCTGAAAGATCGATATTATTGTAAGATGTGTCTTGCATAACGGCAGTTCCTAATTTTGTTTTTTTTTCGCAATTAAAATAATATAGAAACTTCGCCGTTATCGAAACGCCTCGCCTTTTTAGATCCATCTTTTCATTAGATTAATCAACTAGTTGTAATACATGGCCCGTATAATTTATATGATCCCGTGTATGTAAAAGAATTATTTTATAAAATTACAGAAAAAATATAGATAAGCAAGAATGAATGAAAACTTGCCTATCTATAAGCTAAATATTGTTTAATACTGATTAAATATCTTTTGAACTTCTTCTGGATCAGATGTCTTAGTTAAAGCAAGTTGTAATAGAACACGAGCTTTTTGTGGATTTAAGTTATCTCCATCTAAGAACTTTTCTTTAGTCCATTGCTCTGATGATGCTACAACCATACCGTTGCCTACGCGAGATGCTCTTACAATTACAACGCCTTTCTTTTGAGCATCAACAAGACCTGGTTCAGCATCTTTATGGATACTGCCCATACCAGAACCAGCGTAAACAATGCCCTTAGCGCCTGCCTTAACAGCAGCATCAATTAACTCTCTACCATCATTTACGTGAGTGTAGATAATATCAACTCTAGGAAGATCTTTTAACTTGCTTACATCAAATGGTGTCTGTTTTGTATGCTTACGTGTTGAGACTTTATAGAAGTAAGGTTCACCACCTGTAATGTAGCCAAGGACACCTAACTCAGGAGACTTAAATGTTGCAACGTTAGATGTATTAGTTTTGGTTACGTCACGTGCGCCATTGATTTCGTCGTTCATGGCAACTAATACGCCTTTACCAATGGCTTTATCAGATGTAGCTAATTTTACTGCATTTAAAATATTTACAGGACCATCAGCTGAAATTGCTGTAGCAGGTCTCATCGCACCAACGATAACTACTGGTTTCTCACTCTTTACCACAAGATTTAAGAAGTAAGCTGTTTCTTCTAGAGTATCTGTACCATGAGTAACCACTACACCTTTAACTTTTGGATCAGATAGTAACTTATTACATCTATCTGCAAGTTTTAACCAGACATCGTTTGTCATATCCTGACTTCCGATATTTGCAATCTGCTCACCACTTACCATGGCAACTTGTTTTAGCTCTGGAACTGCATTGATAAGGGTATCAACTCCAAGCACACCTGCTGTATACCCAGTCATTTTGGTATTTGAATCTGCACTACCTGCGATAGTACCACCTGTTGCAAGAATTTTAACTTCAGGTAGGCTACCAGCTAGAGCTGTAGTGTAAATTGAAGTGCCTATAGCAATTGATGTAAATACTGCAATTAAATTAAGCTTTTTCATATGCAATTCCTTAAAAAATAAACAGTAACTGCAGTATATATTCAAAAAATTGCTCAAATTAAAATTGCTTTAATATTGCTCTGAATTTTTGCCTATTCACTAAATTAAAACACCATTTGGTTTATTTTAGGGCAAATTAGTAGGATTACTTATTGATATGTAAAGATTTATTGTATTTTAAAAGGTTCTTCCGTAATTCTGTGGCTAATTAAATTTCATTGTGAATTTTATACAAGTC
>URKL01000258.1 GCA_900548485.1 uncultured Succinatimonas sp. | reverse complement strand
TCGCGGTCTTTTTCCACGCTGATTACTTGGTCGCAGCCTCTGGACACAAGCTCGACTCTTCGTTAATACTTACACTCATTTGTGAACGACTTAAATTAAGCTCACAATGTGACAGCTTGAAGCTTCGGGCTAACTGTTCGGTTAAATTAATAATCAAGCGCGTTTCTGCACCACATTTGGCCAAAGCTGTACCCATAGCACAGAGGATCTCTCCCTTAAGCTTTATTTCTTCCCCATTATCAAGCTCTCTCACAGAAAATCTCCTTAATCAAAAACGCACTCACCAACATCATTAGCACTGCGACCTGAAATTACCTCATGAGTCCAGGATTTCTGAACCATCTTGCCATCTACTTTTAAATAGATGTATTCCGGGCAATGAACCTTTGCTTCAGATTCTAAATTTAAAGATTTAGGAGCATTCCAAGCAGCTTCCATAGTGGCAAAAGAAGGAGCAGACACAATTAAACAACCTAAGACCAAAGCTTTTAAAGAATTACGCATTTTTTTACCTCTATAAAATTTTTTATTGCTACCAATTGGCGCGGACATAATTTTAGATAAATAGGATTATCAAATTGTAAATTAAGCAAAAATTTGAGGTTTATAGATATAAAGTTGTAATTGGCTAGATATGCTCTATTATTAAGTTATTGAATTTTATGAAATGTTTTTTTAATCTATGTGATCATAGTCACGTTTTATTTATACTTTGTATAACGTTATTTATCTTGTTGTTGCGGAAAATTTATGCAAAGTCCCAAACTTGAAAAAATGTTGCTTTTAAAAAGTGGCAAAAAATATTATTTGTGTACCTATAAAAACGCCTGGGACGCTCAAAAGCAGCGATCATATCGCTGTAGCACTACTACTGTAGGTAAGATTATTTCTGGCAGTAAAACAGGCGAAATCGAATGGAAGAGTTTTTATTTAGAACTTCATCCTGAATTAAACTCATTTAAGTCAATAAGACGCGAAGACGGCAGTATTAGCTTTAAGATACGTAAAATATTTTCAGAGAATAGTAATCATGAACAGATTACTAGAATGTTTGGTGCCTTTTGGGTATTAAACAATCTCATAAAGCGTCTGCCTTTATACGAAGCTTTAAGACTTACCTTTAATCAATATGATGATAAAAATAAAATTTTATCTATAGCCTACTTTCTTCTCTTTACTAATGAAAATGCTTATACCTCTTTACCGCAATTTTGTAATCGCGTGCAACTACCATGGACTGAGCCTATAAGCCAAGCTGAACTCCATCGCCTCTTCTCAAGAATCAGTGCCGATAAAATAACCTCTTTTTTTGAGCGCATTCATAGTCTTGATAAAGATAAAAATCAGCGCACTATTATCTATGGTTCCACTTCCCGCTTCCGTCGCCCAAGAAGATTTTCCTGGTCAGCTCGTGAGGATATTACACATGAGGATATTACCTCTGGTGCCAATATAGTCATGGCTTGTAATGGCGATTCTGGATTACCTCTTTATTATCGAGTATTAGGTAATAAAGCACCTAATATCATAGCGCTTAGACATCTATTAAACGTCAAAGCTAAAATTCAATTTGACGATCAAGCCTTATTTGTCGGTGATAGAGGTTATGGCTCTTTAGCTGAATTGCGTGTCTTTTTACAAGAAAATATTCATTTTGTTCTAAATGTAAAACGCTCTCATGCCCGTTTATCTTCCTTTTTAAATTCCTGTAAACCAAGATTATTTTCTATAAGCTCCTATCATCCTTCCATAGGTTGTACGTCTGTAACCCATAAAATTACCTGGAACTATACAAAAGATAATGAATTCTATAAAAGACGTTCCCAAAAGATTTATCTGCATATCTATTTTGACGAAAATATTTACAATGCCTCACGCCAAAATTTAAAGCAAAAGATTAGCCTAGTTTTAGATAATCTAAAGTCAGGAGAAATCACAAGCTCAGATGAACTAGAAATCTTAGAAACCTATCTTAAAGACAGCAAAGATGGTTTATTTACAGTTAATGAAGAGGCTCTTGAGCACCATCTTTTCCATCATTCAGTAAGAATGCTTATCTCAGATACGATCTCAGATCCAATTGAAGCTTATTGTTGTTACTTTGATAGAAATGAAATTTGGGCTGCCTTTAAACTCTTTCAAGAAAGACTTGGCTCTACTCGTAACCATGCCGCAGAAGATGAAAGTTGCCTTGAAGGTAAAAGCTTTATTCAATTTTTAGCCTGTAGCCTAGGACAAATTCTGCGCAAAGCATTATTCAAAACTAGAATCAAAAGCTGGGGCTTGCCTTATAACTGCGATGATGTCGTAATCAAAATGTTAAATGCCATTGAAATCACAGCCGCAGATGACAGTATTAGCTTTAGTGAAAGTTCTTCTAAGATGAAAGATGTCATGGAAGATCTAAATATTCCTGATCCTAAAACTACATTCTCCCTCCTAGCCGATCTCAAATGCACTCAAGCTGCAGCTGAGGCTGAACGCAATGATTGCGAGGAAAATACCAAACATGAAAAGCTAAGCCGTGAAGAATTGATTTTTAAAATTCTCAGCAATTAAAACTTACATTCAACTTTAATATTTTTTATATCTAAGCCAGATTTTTTTGTTAAAAATTTCTGGCTTTATTATTCATACCTACTTTTATAGTTTTACTCTTATTTTTTATAAAATTTGCGTCAAAATTTAATTAAAAATTAGTAGCTAAAAATTTTACAAAAACTTAACGTTTTTAGACAAAATAAATACATAAA
>URKL01000257.1 GCA_900548485.1 uncultured Succinatimonas sp. | reverse complement strand
AGGGGAGGATGTCAATATATATGCAGTTTTTTCTCTAAACAAATATTCTTTTAGGAAAAATCATACTCCCTACTTTTTTCGCTACAACTTTTCATGATTGACAATTGCCGTTACAAACATCGAATCTTCAAGATACAGATCTCTTAAATTTATTTATATGACAGGACTCAAGTAAGTACCTGAGTCCTAAATTAGAATCAATCAGCTTTCTTTAAAGCCTTTTTAATAAATTTAACAATCAATGGTGAGAACCATAAAGAAATGGTAATAATACCTAAGGTTGCAGAAATAGGACGAGAGAAGAATGAGGTTAAATCCCACTCTGACTTAATCATAGACTGCATAAAGGTATTCTCTAGCATATCGCCTAAAACCAATCCCAAAATTGCTGGGGCAACTGGAATATTATGATTAATCATAAAATATGCTAAAACACCAAAACCTAACATAGCAGCAATATCAAAATTGGAGTTTTGAATTGCAAAGGCGCCAACAATACAGAAACCTAAAATAATAGGATTGAGTAAGTTTGAAGGTACCTTCATGATCTTTGAAGCTAAAGTAATAGCGATATAACCTAAAGGTATCATTAAAATATTAGCTAAGATAAAGACCATATAGATGGCAAATAAGAAATCACCATGATTAGTAAACAGCGTAGGTCCCGGTTCAAGGCCCTTCATAAAGAGCACACCGATGATAATGGCAGTTAAACTGTCTCCAGGAATTCCGAATACTAAAGCTGGGATAAAAGCACCAGAGATAGCAGCATTGTTAGAGGTTGTGGCATTGACAATACCCTCAATTGAACCTTTTCCAAAAGAATCTGGATCTTTTGAGGCTTTCTTACTTACACCATAGCAAATCCAGGCTGCAATATCGCCACCAGCTCCAGGGAGAATACCCACAAAGGTACCGATTACCTGCGATCTGAGCATCTGCCTCCAGTATTTCTTAAAGACGCCACCTAAGCCTGAAAAAATATTTTTAGTGTATTTTATAAACTCTACACTTGCACTTTGCTTAGTTGAGACATTGCTAAAGAGTTCAGCTATACCGAACATACCAATCATAGCCGGAATAAAGCCAAATCCTTCAAACAATTCTGGCATATCGAAGGTAAAACGAGGGAAACCTAAAGTAATATCTAAGCCCACACAATTTATCAAAAGACCAATCATCAATGAAATTAAGCCCTTAAGAGGAGAGCCACTTGAAATGATAACTGCGCAAGATAAACCTAAAACTGCTAACCAGAAAAACTCATAGGAGGAGAACTGTAAAGCTACATCAGCTAAAATTGGCGCCATACTTAAAAGTACGATTGAACCAAATAGTCCACCTAAGGCTGAAAATACCAGATCGATACCCAAAACAACCGAAGCTTTGCCTTTTTTAGCTAAAGCATAGCTATCATTACAATAAGCAGCAGATGATGGCGTTCCTGGAATATGCAACAATGTTCCTGGTAAATCACCGGCAAAAATTGCCATAGCAGCCATAGAAATGATCGAAGCTATAGCAGGAACAGCATCCATGTAAAAGGTAATCGGAACTAATAAAGCTACCGCCATTGTAGCGGTAAGACCTGGCATAGCTCCGATAAACAAACCATAAAGGCCTGATAGTACAACCACACTGAGTACATAAGGGTCGAATACCAAGGCTAAGCCTTGAGCCATGATTTCTGTATCAAACATCTGCTACCCCCTAAAAATAAAATAGACCTTCAGGCAGTGGTACAAGCAAGCCTTTGGCAAAAATTAAATAAATAGCAAGGACAGCACAAGCTGAAACTATAATAGCTTTCCACCATACGGTTTTAAGAATTAACATCATGCCTAAAATCACTATTTCCATAGTAATTAAAAAACCTAATTGCTCTGAAAAATATATATAAAAGATAACTAAGGCAATGATGACAAAAATGTTAAAGACGCCCGGTATGGTGATGTTTTTATTGATGGCAAATAAAGGATGCTCACGTAGATGCAGAGCTCCGCGAATGGTTAACAAAATGCCACAACCGGTAAAAATTAAAGATAAAACTACTGGAAATAACCAAGGTCCAGGCTTGCCATCATTTTGATCTGGAAATTCAATAGCAACTGAGCAGATAACAAAACCCGCAATTACAATTAGAATTCCTAATATAAAATCATGAACTCTCATGAAATTGTCCTCAACTAAAAAAGCCACCGGGAAGGAGAATAGCCGGTGGCTTTAGACATTTAGTATTTTTTATTACTTAGCTAAGCCTAAGGCCTTTAAAGACTTACCTAAATTGGTGTCGGACTCTTCCATATACTTAGCAAAATCCTCACCCTCTAAATACTTAACACCGAAACCACGATCTTCCATAAACTTCAAATAAGCCGGATCATTAACAGCCTTCTTCAAAGCATTCATCAAGATTTCACGTCTTTCAGCTTCACTTCACCAAATTCCGCAAATTCCTGTAAAACACGGGCACTCAGCAGGCGGTAATCCGCATGGTTGAACACGACCTCGGCGCCCATCGCATTCAGAAGCTTATAGAAGCTCTCCGCAGTAAAGCGCTTGAAAAACGTATCTGTCTCCCGCTTGCTGCGGACCCCGTAAACGACCTCATATCCCTCCAGATACCGATCTACCATTTCATCCATGGCGTTGATATCATCCTGGCCATCACAGTCGATGGAGATCGTCATATCACAAACATCTTTCGCCTCCATCAGACCAGCGAGAACGGCATTCTGATGCCCACGGTTGCGGCT
>URKL01000256.1 GCA_900548485.1 uncultured Succinatimonas sp. | reverse complement strand
GGAGTTACTCTATGCAGGTGATAATGATATTCCAACTCAGGTAAATCAGATTGAAAATATGATTGCCGGTGATGATGATGTTATCGTAATTGCTCCTATTGATGGTTCTGCTTTAACAGAGGTTTTAAAGGGTGCTAAGGATAAGAAGATCCCTGTTATCTCTTATGACCGTCTTATCATGAATACTGATGCTATTAGTTATTATGCAACTTTCGATAATACTAAAGTTGGTCGTCTGCAAGGTCAATTTATCGCTGATTCCTTAAAGTTATCTGAAAAGGGTGAACCTTTAAATATCGAATTCTTCACAGGTCCTACTGACGATAACAATGTTAACTTCTTCTGGGGTGGTGCTCTTGAGGTTTTACAGCCGTACTTAGATAGTGGTCGTTTAGTTTGCCCGTCAGGTCAGGTTACCAAGGAGCAGGCAGCTACTTTAAACTGGAACTTAGAAGAAGCTCAGAAGCGTATGGAGAATATCATCTCCTCAGTAGGCTATGCTCCTGAAGGTGGTACTCCTTTAGCCGCTGTCTTATGCTCTAATGACGCTACTGCTAATGGTGTTACTAATGCTTTATTAGCTGAGGGCTTTGACAATACCAATATGCCGATTATTACAGGTCAAGACTGTGATAAGCCTGCAGTTAAGAATATTAAGAAGGGTTACCAATCCATGTCCGTATTTAAGGACACCCGTACTTTGGCCGCTCAGGTTGTAGAAATGGTTAATGCTATTGCTGATGGTAAGGAAGTTCCGACTAACGATAATTCCTACAACAATGGTACAGGCATTATTCCGGCCTTCCTTTGCGACCCTGTTGCCGCTACTAAGGATAACTACAAAGAGCTCTTAGTTGATTCTGGCTACTATAAGGAGTCTGACATTTAAGTCAAAGTAACTAATATCAGGGCAGCTTTGGCTGCCCTTATTAAAAAAGGATTGGGATTATGTCAAACACTAACACATTGCTTGAGATGCGAAATATCACCAAGCGCTTTGGTAAGGTTACAGCCTTACACAATGTAAACTTGGAGGTAAAGCAGGGAGAGGTACATGCACTAGTAGGAGAGAATGGTGCAGGTAAATCTACCTTAATGAACGTCTTAAGTGGTATTTATCCTCATGGTTCTTACGAGGGTGATATTGTTTTTGATGGTGAGATTTGCCATTTTAAGTCCATTAAAGACAGTGAAAAAAAAGGCATTGTAATTATTCATCAAGAACTGGCCTTAGTGCCTTTTCTCTCAATTGCTGAAAATATGTTTTTAGGCAATGAGCGTACTTTAAAAAACTCTAATAATGTTATGGATTGGCCACGTACTTATCAAAGAGCACGTGAGCTTATGGATCTTGTAGGTCTTGATGAAGATCCTAGAACTTTAATTAAAGATATCGGTGTAGGTAAACAGCAATTAGTTGAAATTGCTAAAGCTATCTCCAAGAATGTGAGACTTATGATTTTAGATGAGCCTACAGCATCTTTAAATGAAAATGATTCACAAAAGCTTTTAGAGTTGATCGATCGTTTCCGCAAAGAGGGCATGACCTCTATTATCATTTCTCATAAATTAAATGAAATTTCTTATATTGCAGATTCGATTACCGTTGTTCGTGATGGCTCGACTATTGAAACTTTAGATAATTCTAATAACGATGTCTCTGAGGATAGAATTATCTCGGGAATGGTAGGCCGTGCTCTTACCGATCGTTACCCTAAGCGTCAAAGCCATATTTCAGATGAAATCTTGCTTGAGGTAAAAGACTGGTGTGTTTCTCATCCTTTAAATTCCTCTCGCTTGGTAAATGATCATGTGTCCTTAAACATCCATAGAGGCGAAGTTGTCGGTTTAGCAGGTCTTATGGGAGCTGGAAGAACTGAGTTTGCAAAGAGTCTTTTTGGCAGAAGCTATGGTGTAAATATCCATGGTGATGTGACCTTTAAAGGACAGAAGTGCCAATTTCATACTGTACAGCAGGCTATTGATGCAGGTCTTGCTTATGTAACAGAAGATCGTAAAGGTGATGGTTTAGTCTTAATGAATCCCATCTCCAAAAATATGACTTTAGCTAACTTAGAGAAGATTTCTAAAAACTCAATTATTGACAAAGATTATGAGTCACAAATAGCTAAGCAACTTAAAGAAGATCTCAATGTTAAATGTGCTTCAGTTGATCAAGATGTAGGCAATTTATCAGGCGGTAATCAGCAAAAGGTCTTGTTAGCTAAATGGATGTTTGCCGAGCCTGATGTCTTGATTTTAGATGAACCTACCCGTGGTATCGATGTAGGAGCTAAGTACGAGATTTATTGTCTTATCAATAAGCTTGTTGAGCAGGGAAAGGGGGTTTTAGTAATTTCCTCCGAACTTCCTGAGGTTTTAGGTTTGTGTGATCGAATTTACGTGATGAATGAAGGCAAGATTGTTGCGGAAATGCCTCGTAAGGATGCCTCTCAAGAGGTTATCATGGGAGCTATTTTGCGCTCATCAGGTAAGAAGAAAGAAATCGTTACAGAGGAATAAAAGATGAATCAAATTATGGATATGCTAAAGCGCAATTCCTTATTACTTGCCTTAGTAGTTGTAATGGTATTATTTGAAATTGCCATTCGTATTTCTGGCCATGGCTCTATGTTCTCTCCGCAGAACTTTACCAATATTATCTCGCAAAATAGCTATGTAATTATATTAGCTGTAGGTATGCTGTTTTGTATTATCGGGGAATTTTCAAAGGCCGGGGCCGACGGAGGATACCGGGAGCAA
>URKL01000255.1 GCA_900548485.1 uncultured Succinatimonas sp. | reverse complement strand
GGTAGGAACTACAGATACTTCATCATTTAAGAAAACAGTACTTTGATTAGCACCTTCGGTGAAGATAAAGAAATCAATTCCTCTCTTTTTAAGTTCTAAGTAAAATTCCTTTGCATTAAGTTTTTTATTTCCTGTAAGCATTTCAGAGAGTATTGGCAACTCATCTTCATTACACTTTAAAGCCTCAGAGCGTTTAAGGGTCTCTAGGATAATTTCTTTTGAATAGAAGTTACAACGTAAATTGACATCAAAGATACGTAACTTATGCTCAGCTGTCATAGCATCAAGAAAACCTAAAATTGCTTGGTGAGATTCTTGATTACGTTGTGCTAATGTTCCATAACATGCTACAGTAATACTAGGTGCAAGATCTAACATAAGCTTAGTTAGAGAAATATGATCATAAGCTGTATTAGCTTTAAATGTATAGGTTGGTACCTTGTTTTCATCAAGTTTTACAATTACCGCACCAGTTACAAAATCGACAGAATTTAATAAAGCTGGAAGCATATGCACCGCCATCTCATTACGGGCAATCTCACCTAAATCATCCTTTCCAACAGCACTTATTACCAAAGACTCAATTCCTGCATTTTTGCAATGATAAACAAAATTAGCAGGTGCCCCTCCTAGACGCGGGCCGGTGTCATAAATGTCAAAAAGCACCTCTCCTAAACCTACAGCTCGATTTATTTGAGCTGAGAATTTCTTAAAATCGATCATTTACTAATCCTCATAAGGAAATAAGAATAAAACTTATAATGGTAAGGGCTCTGCGCCTAAATCATATAAAAAGCGATTGATACAATTGAGCGCAGCTCCTAAAGCTGGAACTAAATCACCGCCTTTACCGAGGATGAGTCGATCTCGGGATAAGGTGAAAGCATTGTTGAAATTTATGTAATCAAAAAGAGTGTTTAAATCCTCTTCATTCATAAAATCTGCTAAAAGTCCACTTAGAATAATGTCTCCATCAGTTAGCTTTACAGTATTAGCTAAAGCTTGTCCTAAGGTAGACAAATAGTTTTCCCAAATGAGTTTGGCATTTTGATCTTTATTGCGCAGTTTTTTAAAGAAATCATTAAGATCACATTGGGCGCGTTCAGCTAAAGCTAAAGCTGAGCAATAAACATCCAAACAACCACGAGCTCCGCAGTAACATAAAGGCCCTTCTCTATTAACACAGATATGCTCAATAAGCCCACCAACATTGTTCTGACCGTTGATAATATGCTTACCAATAATCAAAGCTCCACCTAAATAACGATTTAATAACACTACAGTTGCGTCATTTATTTGAGGATGCTGCCAAAGCTGACAAAAAGCAGCCGCCTTTGAGTCATGAAATAATCTACAAGGATAATTTAAGAAGGTCTGAGCTTTATCTAAATTAAAATTTTTATTGTCAAAAATTTTTCCATAAGTCACTCTTTTGTGATCTTTTGAAACTATACCTTGTATGGCGATTGAAATTTCTAAAATATCTTGAGGATTGCAGTCTAATGTAGATATAAATTCATTGATCTTTAAAGCAAAATTTTCAAAATAAGCTTCATTTGCACTGTAGTCAATTTTATGTGTGACAGAGGCAATTAAAGATCCCGAAAGCGAGACGGCAACAATATATAAGTGATGTTTTAAGATGCCTACACCAATAGCCAAACGATATTTTTCATTAATTTTAAAAGCTTGTGCCTTACGACCACCAGTTGATTCAAGATAGCCATCACAACACAATAAATTCTCATCTATAAGAGATTTTAAATTTTTTTCTACTGTTGAAAGACTCATAGAAGTCATTTCAACAATTCCCATCTTTGAAATTCCAGGATGCGCATAAACAATCGCATAAACTTTACGGCGGTTTAATTCTTTGATTGATATTGCAGTGACGGCCTGAATTTGAGTCATAACCAAGTCCTTAAAGTTTTAGATAACTTAATCGTAACTGTTAAGTGTAAGTTTATTAGCAATTTAAAAAAAAGCAAGACCTCTTTTTCTTTAATTTTTATTAACTACTTGATTTTAAATCATAATAAAACTTCTCCAAATCTATAATTTTTAAAATGTGATTTTCTTCATATTTTTGTATCAATAAACTTATATAATTAACTTATACGTAAGTGTTACATAAAAGTTTTAATTTTAGAGAGGTTTAATCATGAATGATTGGTTACATATAGGTTTAGGTAATTTCCATCGTGCCCATCAGGCTTATTACTTCAATGAACTTTTAAAACTAGGAAAGGATGATTGGGAAATTGTGGCTGGTAATATTCGCGAGGATGCTGAGCATACAGTTAAAGCTTTGCAGTCTCAGTGTGGTGAATACATGCTAGAAACAGTTAATCCTCAAGGAAAGAGAGCTTTTCATAAAATCAAATCTATTAAGCGTCTTATTCCCTATACTTCTGACTTAAAAGAACTTATTGGAATTGGTGCTGACAATCAAACTAAAGTTATTTCTTTTACCGTAACAGAAGCTGGTTATTATCTTAATCAGAATTTGGAGATCTTGGTGGATAATCCATACATTCAAGAAGATCTTAAAGGTGGCAACAAAACCATCTACGGTACTATAAGTAAGATCTTAGATAAGCGTTGTCATGAAAACGCACAAAATATTACTTTACTGTGCTGTGACAATATACGTGAAAATGGAAAACATTTTAAAGTTGGTTTAGAGCAGTTCTTAAAATTATCCTGCCGTGAAGATTTAATTACTTATCTGCACACTCATACCACTTGTCCAAATACTATGGTTGATCGTATTACCC
>URKL01000254.1 GCA_900548485.1 uncultured Succinatimonas sp. | reverse complement strand
CTGACCTTCAGCCAATCGGATGGAAGATTATGGTTGAGGTTCTTGCGATGGGTACCATAAGACCACCTCATCGCCAATTTGATCCTGAGAGTCTGCGCCTAGATCCACAAACAACATATCCATACAGACATGTCCTGCTGTTGGTACTTGACGACCGTTAATCAAAACCGGAGTACCATTAGGAGCAGTACGAGGATAGCCATCACCATAGCCTGTAGCAACAATACCTAAAATAGTATCATGAGGTGCAACCCATGCTGCACCATAACCTACTTTATCGCCTTTTTTGATCTTATGTTTAGCTATCAATGAGCTTTTAAGTGTCATAACCGGCTTTAGACCTAAATCGGTACCCACACAATCATCAAAAGGCGAGATACCGTACATAATTATTCCAGGTCTAACCCAACGGGTATGAGATTGAGGCCAACGGAAAATTCCCGCAGAATTTCCTAAGGATAAGTCACCTTCAAAATGCTTTGCTATATCAAAAAAAGTATTTATTTCTTGTTGATTATATTCGACTTCAGATGGAGTATCAGCGACACTTAAATGTGAAATTAACCCTAAGGGCTTACGAACTTTAGCGCAATTTTCTAAACGTCTCTTAATCTCTAAAATTTCTTCTTTACGACAAGATCCTAAACGATGCATGCCAATATCAACTTTGACCCAAACATGGATACTTTTTTCAATATTTGCTCGCTCAATTGCCTCTACTTGTTCTAAATCATGTACAGCAGTATAGAGATCATAACGAGAGATCAATTCTACTTCATTATCATTATAAAAGCCTTCAAGTAAGACAATCGGCTTCATAATACCTTGATTGCGTAGACTCATAGCCTCACCAATTCTAGACACAGCAAAGGCATCAGCCTCTTCTGAAAGAGCATTGGCTATTGGATATAAGCCATGACCATAGGCATTGGCCTTAACTACAGCAATAATTTTTGAATTAGGAACCTTATTTCTAATTACTCTGACGTTATCTATAAGCGCCTGCGTATCTATATAGGCGGTAACGGCTTTCATATTTTTCCTTTTCTTTACATCAGATGGTAAGTATTTATGCATTAACTCACAATGCAAATGAGTAATTATAACACTCCATATTTAAGCTTAGTTGTCATAATAAGCATTAGGATCTGCTTTATCATAAAAAGCTGTATAGGCGCCTTGGAATTGTAAATCAATATCTCCTGTAGCACCATTACGATTTTTACTGACAATTAGTTTAGCTTCGCTTTCATCTACATCTGAAGCATTGCGATCCTTATATACAGACTCACGATGTAAAAACAAAATTAAATCAGCATCTTGTTCAAGAGAACCTGATTCACGTAAATCAGAATTCATTGGTCTGTGGTCTTTACGTCCTTCAACCTCACGATTTAACTGAGATAGAGCTAGTACTGGGACATTAAGTTCTTTGGCTAAAAGCTTTAAAGATCTGGAGATCTCTCCTACCTCAAGACTACGATTTTCTGCCTTAGTTTGTCCTTTCATAAGCTGAATATAGTCAATCATGATGACCGATAAACCACCATTATCAGCAGCAATTTTACGAGCTCGTGAACGTAACTCTAAAGGGGTTAAATCACCAGAATCATCAATATACAATTTGTTTTTACGAGTATTGCCATCATTATCAGCTAACAATACTACCTTACGTACAATATCATGCCACTGCGCTGGAGTCACATTACCTAAACTTAAATCTTTCATAGGGACACGACCAAAAGTAGATAACATGCGCAAGGCAATTTGCTCTGATGGCATTTCTAAAGAAAATACTAATGCCGGCTTATGATTGTCTGGATTCATGGCAATATTTTCAACGATATTCATCGCAAAAGAAGTTTTACCAATACCAGGACGTGCCGCAATAATATTTAAAGAGCCACCTTGTAAACCTGAGGTAAGATTATCAAGACCTGAAAAGCCTGTAGAAATACCTCTCATCTTAGAACCTAAAGCCATATCAGCTTTAATTTTATTGATAAGAGCTAAAGCCACATCGGTCATAGTTCTTGGACCATTATCAGTATGGGCATTTTTTTCTGATAATGTAAAAACTAATCCCTGAGCTTCATCATAGAGTTCATCAACCTTGCGACCTTCAGGAGCATAGCTTATTGTTTCGATATGTTCGGCAACAGAAATCAATTGGCGACGACGTGAAGTATCGCGGATAATCTTTGCATATTCTGTAACTGCAGATATGGGACCTACATCATCTGTAAGTGATGCTACATACTGCTTACCACCAACCTTATCTAAAAGGCCTGTAACTTCTAAATCTGAACAGATTACCGTAGGATCAAAATCATCGCTTGTAGCAGCGCGATGCAAGATAGTTTCATAAATAATGCGATTACGTTCAGAGAAAAAATCTTCTCTAGGAAGAGGTCCAACCTCTTCAGAAATTCTTGATAAAACAGATCCATCAAGTAATAAAGCTCCTAAAAGATGTTTTTCTGCCTCAATATTTTTAGGCATCTCTCTTAAAGAAGTTAAATCATTCCGATTATAAGAACGATTTTTATTTCCCTGACGATCTGACATTGAGATTTCTCCTCTTTACTTGAGAATATTGTACAGAATTAGGATTTAAAAACTAGTATAATCCTGCCATAGATAGAATTAACTCAATTCTCAATATTATAAAAGGAGATCTTAATTCTGAGGACAAAAGATTCAGTAATAAGAATTTTTTGGAGGATTCCAAAAGAATGGCGCACCAGAAGGGATTCGAACCCCTGACCGATCGGTTCGTAGCCGATTAC
>URKL01000253.1 GCA_900548485.1 uncultured Succinatimonas sp. | reverse complement strand
AGATGTTGCTTCTGGTAACTATCCTTCTTGGATGTTGGGACGTTGGACTCCATTAATTTCTACAAGTCCTATATTGATATTTTTATCTGTACTTGTAACTAAAGACTCAGAAGCACGAATGGCAGCAGAAAGTCGCGTCTCGCCGCCCCCTACATCTCGCTGTAGCATGGACTCTGAACCATCAAAAGCAATCACCATCTGCGGCATCTTGCCCTCTTTGCGCAAAATCTCACACTTAGGTAATGCTTTAAGAGAGCTGTTTTCTTTATTCTGTTTATTTGCTTGTTGTTGCAACAGAGCTTCTTTTTGCTCTTTTTCAAGCTTTAATTTTTCTTGTTGCTCTAAAAGAGCTTTTTTCTCTTGTTGCGCTTTAAGATTCTGTTCCTCTAATAATTTTTGCTGTTCTTCTAAAAGTTTTTGTTTTTCCTCTAAAGCTTTCTTTTGTGCTAAAGCCTCATCGCGTTCCTGTTGAGCCTTAGCTAATTCATTTTGCATCTTGTCATTTTGCACAGACATATCTTGAACATCTAAATGAGCAAGCAATTTATCAATATCATTTTGTATTCTCTGATGCTGCTCTATTGCACTTTCATTACCTAAAAGTGAGTTGATCTTATCCATAAAAGAGCCTTCATAAGGCCAAGGTCTCAATAAAAAATACCAAGATAAAAAAAAGAGTACTAATAATAAAAGCAAGCTTAAAATACAAGGAAGATGGCTATGATGTGGTGCAACAATTGGATTTACCTGTTGTTTTTCATAATTTGTAAATAAATTTGCCTCTAAATTTTTATCTATAATCGGCAAAAACACTGGCACTTTATTAGATAAAAGCAAAAACTTAGGACTTAATTTTAAAAGTTTTAAAAACTCCTGTCGGCTTTCCTCTAATTGTGAATTGTGCAAGTTATAAGAGCTACTTAAAAAATCACACAATAATTGTTGGCGCTGTTCAAATAAACTTAAAGCCGGATGCTTTTGCCCTTTAGCAAAGGCTAAATCTAATTCCTCAACTTGTCCTTGTAAGGAGGTATAAAAGCTAATATAGCTATCATCAACTACCACCTCAGGTAATGATAATAAAACTTCTTGAGGGAATCTTAAGGCTAATTCCTGACGCCATTTAGGCAATAACAAACAAATTTTTTCTGAACTTTGACCTAAAGACGATCTCAAAACTCGGCATAATCTGATCATAGCTACACCTCGTTATTTGCCATCTTTAGCTATGCTGTAACATTTATCAGCCCATAACTTATGAATCGTATTGCGATCTTTATTAAGTTTAGGGTAAGCTGCAATGGCCTCAAAATAACGATCGATAAAAGCATCTAGTCCCGCATTATTTTGACCTTGAGACATCTTTGCCTCTGCTACTAACTCCTTCAATAAAGACAGATTATAAGTATCAGATGCTATAGACATAGTATCCCCATAATAGGTTAAAAGACCATTTAAAACCTCAAGTTCAGTTTTTAAAGCCTGAGAATTACGCTCTTTTTGTCCACAGCTTTGCGGATCGCTTTTACATTTACGTTCAGAAATTTTTAACAAAGATTTACGCAGATCAATATCAATACTTTGAGCGGCAATTGAACGACATAAGAAACCACCTAAACGTAAATTAGCTGTGGCAGCTTGCGATCTCTCAGCGGAAATTTTGGCATTAACTTCACTTACTTGAGATCTTAAGGCTGCTAACTGTAAAGATAATTGTTCATTGATTTTTTTAATATCATCGCCCTCTTGAGCCTGGGCCTGAGCTTTTTCTAACTTATCCTTAAGATCGTCAATCATGGCAATAGTATTAGTCTTATCCGCAGAATAATCGCTATCATCAGCGCCTAAAGCTTCAATTTGTGCATTTAAAGTCTTCACACTTTTACTATCTGAGGCCACAGACAAAGCAAGGACTAATCTTCCTCCTAAATCTCCACTACGATTTTCCTTGCCATTTACATAAAAAGGTCTTTCTGCACGTGTAGCATTTGAAAGCGCAACCTCTGGGGATTTAAAACTTCCACCGCGCACACTCATAGCACCACTTTGACCTAAAAAACGATTAGTTCTTACTGCTTTAAAAGGTTCTTGGCACATCTCAAAAGCATTGCCTAAAATATCATAAATGCCTAAAGGATTAGGTTTTTTCAAAGCTGGTAACTGTAATTTGCCATTTGATGATGATGGTCCTTGAAACCAAGCATAAGCACTTAAATCATCTCCTCCTAAAGGCGGTAGATTTTCATTAAATTCGCTCTTTGAAACTTTTAAACCTCCACGAGCGGCAAACTCCCATTCCTCATCGGTTGGAAGTCGTGCATAGGCTTTTTCCTTACCATTTTGAGGACAATCCGAAGCTTTTTGTAGATACAAAGAATAATTTTTACTAGCTTCATTTAAATCAAACCAAGATACATTGACCACAGGTAAAGAATTTTTACGATTTACTTTTGGGCATTTTTGAGGATTTTTTAAAGCCTGATACTGAAAATCCAAAAGCTCATATTTGGAAATTAAATAATAATAGCCACGCTTATCTTTAAAACCACCTTGAACATGCATGCGATGAGGATTTTGAGCTAAGGGACTACGATTATCTAAAGAGCCCGCCTGAAAAGTAGCATCAACACTTTTGTCTTGATGATTTGAAGTATATACCTTACGAAAAACCATTTTATAATCACAAGGCATAGAAACGATGACATCGTCTGACAATGGCTTAGGATTTGCAAAATTATCAAAGGCAAAAGCTAGATTAAAAAACATCAATCCTAATGCCCTATATGCGTGA
>URKL01000252.1 GCA_900548485.1 uncultured Succinatimonas sp. | reverse complement strand
GATGTTGATAATCTTCTGGAGGCGGTAAGGTAGGTGTCTGGTGCAGGTTTACAGTGCACAACCTGATCGGATGAAACAATAGTGTCTATCTTCTCTAATAGATTGTGTTTTTTGAGTAAAAATTCAGTTTCAGGCAATTGGGATCCAGTAGCAACAGCGGTCTTAATCCCTTTATCATGAGCCTCACATAATATAGAGGCGATATAAGGATGAAGACTTACCTCTTGCATATATTTTTGCTTATAAAGAGCAATTTTTTCTAAAGCAATACTTTTGGTATCAAGTTCTGGTCGATGATGCTCGCGGCAATACATCTCACAAATTTTATAGGTGCTAATACCACCCACTTTTTGCATATAATCAAGATCCATAGGCGGGAGGTTATATTTAGCAAGCACATCTAACCAAGCTTTTAAGTGGCAGGGCTCAGAGTCAACTAAGGTACCATCTAAATCAAAGATTAAAGCCTTATATTTATAAACATCTTCTAAATTTAACATTTGCAACCCTCCTCTTTTTTTAATATTGCAGTAATTTTTTCAGGGAGATCGTCTTCCCAATCAAGTGGATTAACGCTAAATAGTTTTCCTTGTTCGTCGCGCATAACAACTCGTGCAATTTGGGCATTTAAAATTAAACGCTCACACATAGCACAAGGACGCATTTGCGAACTAGGTTTACCACTTACAGCTTCTGTGCCTGCTAAATATAAAGTAGAGCCTACAATATCAAGAGGATTACCGTTAACAATGGCATTAGCCTCAGCATGTACAGCTCGGCAGAGTTCATAATGTGTACCAGGTTTGATATTACATTTTTGACGTAAGCAAAACCCTAAGTCAACACAGTTAGCTCTTCCGCGTGGGGCTCCATTATAACCTGTAGAAACAATGCGGCCATCCTTAGAGACAATTACGGCTCCATAGCGGCGGCGTAAACATGTAGAGCGCATGGAAACTGCTACAGCAATTTCCATAAAAGATTCATCTTTAGAGGGTCTTTGATAGTTGTCCATAAATTTTGCTTTAATGCCTTTTTTTTGTTATAATCACGCGCGCTGTGTTTTTGGTCGCAGAAACACAGTAAGTTAATTTTATCTTATTTTAAATTAAATTCATAACACAGGAATTTTTAATATGGCTATCGAATTAGAAGCAATTGTCCGTTCCGACTTCGGAAGAGGTGCGAGCCGCCGCCATCGTCGTAACGAGCAGATCCCAGCTATCATCATCGGTCAGGGCAAAGACGCTGTCTCCATTTTATTAGATGAGAAGAAGCTTATCGCTGCTTGCTTAAAAGATGAGTTCTTTGAGGGCTTAACCATTTCTTTAAACGGCGAGAAGATTGCTGTAAAGCCTGTTGACATTCAGCGTCACCCGGTTTCTGAGCGTATGTTACACTTAGACTTCTTACGTGTCTAATCGTTAAACATTCTCTCAAAAAGAACACCTAGACTTAAAAGTTTAGGTGTTTTTTTTTACACATAAGCCAGAAATTTTCTTAGATTTAAATTTAAAAATTCCATAGATTAAAGAAATTGGAAACTAAAACTAATAGGGAATAATATTGCTAGATAGTCTAAATTAGATGTTTACCGATAAGGCTTCCAAGATAACAGGCAAAGAGTCCTATAAATACATTTAAGATGATGTTAAAAAAGGCTTGCATAAATAAGTGATGGCTTAAAAGATTTAAATTGTCAAAGCTAAAGGTTGAGAAGGTGGTAAGTCCCCCCATAAGTCCTGCTGTTAAAAAGGCTTTTAAATTAGGGTGAGCTAAGATCTGGGGTGAACTTAGAAATATACCTATAAGCAGAGAACCTACAATATTGACGGTTAAAGTGGCTAAGGGAATGCCTAAGATAACAGGGGTTTTGGTTAAAATCATGCCTGTTAGAGCTCTTAAAATTGCTCCTAAAAACCCGCCTAATCCTATAAAAAGTAAAGTTATATTTGCCGAACTCATAAGAAATACTTAAAATAACTGAAATTTCAATAAGCAATTGTGACAGACTAAAAAAAATTGTACAAGTAAGTAAAAAAAATCACCAACTTTGTGAGATAAAGTAGTAATTACTTGCAATAACTAGATTTTTTGTTTAAGTCTATAGAAAAGATGGTTTAATATAAATTAAAGGATGTTTTTTTGGAGAGCTTATCTATGAGTTCTGATCTCGAAGTAGGAAGGATGATATCCCGTAAAGTGGTAAAAATTACCGATCAAGGTGCTTTTGTTGATGGAGATAGCTTTGGCGAATTATTTATTCCTAGAAGGCAGTTACCAGCAGATCTAGAGATTGGAGATGAATTAAGAGTATTCTTATACGTCGATGGCGGTCGAGTCTTAGCTACAGCGAGACATCCTTATTTACAAAAAGGCATGGTTGGTAGATTGAAGGTTACCTCTATTGATTGTGGTACCGCTTATTTAGACTTAGGTATTCCTAAAGAGTTAGTTGTGCCTGTATCTGAACAGCGTACTAATTTTGAAGTTGGCAATAACGTTTTAATCTATGTCGCTGAAGACAATTATGGTCGTTTGTTTGGAACACAAAGACTCAATCGCTATCTTAAGGATGTTCCTCCATCAGGACAATACAAGATTGGTCAGAGGGTTAATTGTGTACCAGTAGAGCGTACACCTTTAGGCTATCGTGTAGCAGTTGACGATCTATATTACGGTTTAATTTATGCAAATGCGCAAAAAGGTGAGATCCGTAGTGGCAAACGCTATGAAGCTTATGTTGTCAATATTCGTGATGATGGTCGTTTAGATATTTCGATGCAGGAGCCACGTTATAATTTTGATATTATTGCTTT
>URKL01000251.1 GCA_900548485.1 uncultured Succinatimonas sp. | reverse complement strand
ATTACCACTAATGGGGTATACCATACAGCAAATCTTCTAATTAAAGCCTCAGGCCTAGATTTGTTGGCAGCGGCATCCTCAATTAAATTTAAAAGCCTTGTGATTGAAGAATTACGGCTATCACGGCTTACTTTTAACTCAATAACAGAAGAGTTATTAATACATCCTGAAGGAATTTCCTCTCCCTTTTTATAGATCTTAGGCGCACTTTCACCGGTTAATGCAGCTGTATTTAAAGCAGCCTGATCATTTAAAAGGAAACCATCTAAAGCAACAGCCTCTCCTGCTAAAACTCGAATAGTATCGCCAATTTTAACTTTTTTAGGCTTTAAAATGTTCTCCTCACCCTTATCATTTATAACTCTTACAAAATTAGGCTTTAATTTCACCAATGAGGAGATCTCATGATGAGCTCTACCTTGGGCGTAATGCTCAAATAAAGTTCCAATTCTATAAAAAACCATTACCGCTAATGCTTCTGGGAAATCTGTTAAGGCAAATGCACCAAAAGTTGCAATTACCATTAAAAATTCCTCAGACATACGATAGCGTTTAAATAAGGTCTTAAAAGCTCCAATAACGATCTCATAAGCACAAGCAATATAAGCAATCAAAGCTAAGACTAAAGCTAAATAAAAATTTAACTCTAATGCTGAAAACTTATCTACTAAAAGTATCACCATGACTAAGATTGCAAAGCCTAATGATAGTTTGTCTTTTTGACTTACACTGGCAAACATAAAAGCTCCAAACATGCAATTAAAGTTTAATAGTTGAACAATCGCTCAACTATTATTATACAACAGTTGAACAATCATGCAACTATATACTAATGAAAAGTTATTATTAGCTAAGACTATATATAAAATTAATATAACAGTCAGAATTATGTGAAATTATCTTTAGAATCAAAAAATTTTTAAGCGAGAATTTTCTTTGAAGATTTTCAAAAATTTAATTATTTAAAATAATAGTAGTAACAGCTATGCAAATTCCATTGTCTTACGACAATGTTTTTTCTAAGTAATTATGCTAAAAACAAATTCAGAAAAATTGCTGAATTTAACATTCTCTAACTTAGAAGCTATAAGCAATCAAAGTCAATTTGATAAGTATTATCTATCAAAATATGATGATAGTTTCGCAACAAACATTGTTTTAAATTATGCTCATTTGTTTTTATTATCTCATCTAAAATTACATCAGAAGATAATCTTTTCTCAATGATCTTCTCAAATTGCAAAATATCATCAAAATGATTTTCTATATATTTTCTACTGAAAATTAAACATACATACTTAATTTTTTGCAATTCTTCAATAGAGAAGTCTTTTTCCCAGCCAAACGGAATATAGCATCCCTCTACAATCATGTTCTGAGCATTTTCAATACAGGTTTTTATCATTTCCCGAACAATTGGCCACAAATATTCTGTCAACTCTTCATCGTTACTGTCATAAGGAAGACTACACTTACCACTTCTAATAAGCCCCATTTTTAAATGATCTATTGATAAATAAGGGAATTTATACTTTTCAAGTAACCTTTGTGCTAGCAAAGTCTTTCCTGTGTGAGTATCTCCTGCAATAAGAATAATCATTTTTTACTTTCTATTTTCGATAAAAATAAACTTTGTATTTAGATACTTTAATAAGTAAAGTTCGGCAAATTTAAGTACATTGATTTTGTCAAAAAGAAAAACAATGCTTAACTTGCATTCATTCAGCAATTTTCTAAACATTAAGTAAAATTACAATTACTCTATGTAATTTATTTCAATACAACTAAATTAATATTCTTTTCGATAATCTTTTTTTGATCTACATAGTCTAAACCACTATCCGTGATAATAATATCAAAAGCCGTTATAGGTAAGGCTACATAAGTCGCTTCAGTTCCATATTTTCCAGAATCACATAACAAAATTTTTTCTTTAGTTTGATTATATAAAGCTCTTTTTAAAGCAACTTTACTTTCATCTGAAGTAGTAATTCCTTTTATATTCCAGGAAGTTGCCGAGATAAATGCTTTATCAATATTATAATTTTCAATAGCCGTCGCAGCGAAACTTCCAATACAAGCATGATTTGACTTAGAGACTCTTCCGCCTGTATGGATTAGTTGATTATCTGACTTATTTAAAATCAAATCTGTAATATAAAAATCATTAGTTACAATTACTAAATCTTTACGCTCACAAAGCTTCTCTGCTAAAAAATAAGTCGTTGTTCCAGCATCTAAAAAAATACAACTATTTTCAGGAATTAATGTTGCCGCATAAGAAGCTATTTTTTCTTTTTCTGATATTGCTCTTTTTTCAAAAAACAAACGATTTGGTTCTGAACTAATACGCTTATTAATTGAAGTTTTAACACCGCCAAATACTGTCTGAAGTTTGTTTTCCTCCTCTAAGATTTTTATATCTCGTCTAACAGTAATTTGTGAAACATCAAGTTTGGAAGATAACTCCGGAATACTCAAAACTCCGAATTTATCCACTAATTCTAATAATCGCTCTCGTCTTTCTTCTGGAATCATATTTATATAAAGTCTAAAAATTTTTTAATTTAATAATACACGAGCATAATCCAAAACATTTTATTATTTTTGCAAAAACAAACACAATTCACCTATTATTTGACCTAAAGAAAAAAATATTCTAAAGATTAAGTCTACTTTATTTAAAATTGTCATCTATAAACAAAGTAGACTTGATAAAAATTTAATGATTGTGCCGAGGAATTACTTTTGAAATTTGCCTAAATTTTATAGCATCTTTCATCACCGCGCCGGGTTCAAATTGCGTCTTCTCAACCAGAAG
>URKL01000250.1 GCA_900548485.1 uncultured Succinatimonas sp. | reverse complement strand
AAAGTGACTTTCAAGAGCAAAGATTCCAGCAATCCTGCCAAATTCTACATCAACTGAGCATTACAGCATTAGTACTACTTACGCCAATACATGCAACACGGCGAGTATCTATATTATCTACATCAATACATAGCTGAATATTTTCTTTAACGGCAGTCCACCACTTTCCAGGATCTTGTTCTGTCCAGTCTTCTTGAGGATGGATCATGCGGTATTCTTGATATCCTGAGGAAACTTTTTGTCCCTTAAAGTCATAAAAACTACATTTTGCACCAGTGGTACCAATATCAATACCTAGTAACAAATCTTTGTAGATAGTCTTATCCATTTTGTCTCCTACAGATTCTCAGGATCTAATGCATGACATTTCGTACCAATACTCAAAGCTATATCTGAATTTTCTTCAATTTCTTCTACTCGATATAAAGCTTTTGTTAAGGTATCAGCAACCACAATAATGCCATGGTGTTTTAAAGCTACTGCATTTTTATCAATTAGCTTATCTGTAGCTTTTTGAGCTAATTCTGAGGAGCCGGCTTTATAATAATCAACTAAAGGTAAATGCTTAGTAAAAATTGCAAAAGCTAGGGTGTAAGCTGGCACCATATCTTCAGGATCTTTTATATCTGTGCAACTTAAAGCCACTGTTTTGGGACTATGGGCATGTACTATAGCGTTGATATCAGGCCTTTTTCTATAAGCTAATAAATGCAATTCATATTCCTTTGATGGTTTCCCTTGAGAAATTATCTTTCCTGAAGGAATATCCATAAGCACAATATCTGAGCTATCAAGAAGCTCAAAATCGCTTCCTGTAGGCGTAATTAACATGGTATTGCCTAACTTTGCAGAGACATTTCCATGGGTAGCATTTACCAATTTAGTCTGTCTTAGAGTTCTGCAGATTTTTACGATTTCTTTAGAAAGTTCATCTAATTGCATAATCAAACCTTATCTAAAAACTTCAACTAAATACATAGAAAGTTCAGGGAATGCGAAGGTTAAAGCAGCTCCTATGGTAATAACCGTGACGATATAAAGTACATCAGGGAAGGTTTGCTCAATCTTACAGTTTAAAATTCTACATGCAGTAAAGAGACCTACAGATAAAGGAGGAGTGATTCCGCCTACAGCTAAGTTAGCCATCATTGCTACACCAAAATGTACTGGATCCATTCCCATAGAAGTAACGATAGGGAAAAGAATTGGCGTAATTAAAATAATGATACAAATAGTTTCCATAAAGCAGCCTAAAACCCACAATAAGCCAAAGAATACAGCTAAAATCATGTAAGGGTTTGTAGTAAAACTTAATAGAGCTTCGGTAAACATTTGCGGAACATTTTGCGTGGCCATGATCCAACCAAAAGGAGTCGCTGCAGAGATAATAAATAAAATGATTGCAGAAGTAATTACTGACTCAGTAGTAGCCTTTATGAATTTACTAAATGTAAGTTCTTTATAAACAAAGACAGCTAAAAATAGGGCATATACAGTAGCAATTACTGATGATTCGGTTGGTGTTAATAATCCAGAAATAACACCACCAATAATCAATACAGGTAAAAATAGAGGCAAAATAGCATCACAAATAATTTTAATGCGATCACCGGCTGTATAATTAATTCTTTCGCCTGAACCAATATTGCGTTTTTTAGCAATCAAACAATTCATTAAAATTAAAAGTAAAATAATGAATACGCCAGGTCCAATTCCAGCAATAAAAAGATCTCCTACGGATACGCCTGTGCTTCCTGCGTAGATAACCATTACTAATGACGGTGGAATCAAGGTTGCCATAACACCGCCACCAGCTAAAATACCAGCAGTAATACCAAGGCCATAACCTTGTTTAAGCATTTCTTTTCCAACAATACCGCCAATAGCTGCGGTTGAGGCAACACCAGATCCTGAAACTGCACCGAAGAAGCCACAGGTAACTAAAGTTGCGGCCTTGACGTTCTTAATGCAATCGCTCATGGGTGCCCAAACAAATACCTTCACGACATTCGGCATATCGCGAAGTATATAGTCGGCACATCTGCCTACTATTATGCACGAGCCCTTTACGGCAAGATCTTTTATTATTTTTGCCTGATAATTAAAGATATTTTTATTTGAAACAAAAGCACTGCTCTCCGGCGGAATCAAATCGCCAGTATATCTGTCGCTTGCCGGGGAAAAAATACTTTTTTTCACGGACTCATCGTTTTGGCCGAACAGCTTTACGTTTATTCCGCTCTCCTCCGACGCCATATAGACAAGGTCGCGGTCATAAAAGGGAATCGAAAGGTTTTTTGACAGCATTTTGCCTATTGTTCTGCCGCCGCTTCCGTATCCTCTTGCGATGGTAATTACAAATTTTTCGTTCATAAGCTCACCGAACCTCTCAAAACGATATGATATTATTCGCCGAGATAAGCCTTTTTAACCGACTCGTCGTTTATAAGGTCTTTTGCGTCTCCCGAAAGAGTTATGTTACCCGTTTCGAGTACATATGCCCTATCGGCAATCGAAAGAGCCTTCTTGGCGTTTTGCTCAACCAAAAGAACGGTTGTTCCGCTCTCATTGATCACCTTTATTATATCAAAGATTTCCGAAACAAGCAACGGGGAAAGTCCCATGGACGGTTCATCCATCAAAATAATTCTCGGCTTGGACATAAGTGCTCTGCCCATTGCAAGCATCTGCTGCTCACCGCCCGACAACGTGCCTGCAACCTGATTTTTGCGTTCCTCAAGTCGCGGAAAACGCTCGTAAACCATTTTAAGAGTTGAGGCAATTTCGGATTTATCCTTGCGGGTATATGCGCCGAGCTTTAGGTTTTCGAGTACCGAAAGCTGCTGGAAAATACGTCTGCCC
>URKL01000249.1 GCA_900548485.1 uncultured Succinatimonas sp. | reverse complement strand
GGGGCATACTACTTTTTGACAAATTTACTTTCTTTTTGCTAATTCATAGCTTTTATCAATACGGCGACAAATCTCTTCTGTTGTCACTGAATTATTTAATAATATGGTGTACCATGTTTTTTTGTTCATGTGCCAACCTGGAAAATAACTTTTATTGTCGACAATCAGATCTATTTGTTCAGCTTGTAACCGCAAATCAATAATCTCAATGCTTGCACTTGTATCTAGACCTATTTTATTGCCGGCAATAGTTAAAAGCGCTCCATACCATTTTTGATTATCTTTTCTACGCCAAACAGCATTGCCAGGAGATTTTTTCCACAAAAATTCAAGCTCGTCCCCATAAGTATTTTGCACATACTTTATAATCTTTAAAGTCTGTTTATTTCTAAATACAAGTAAATCAAAACAGGTATCAGCTATTTCCGTTAGTATAGTTTCAATTTCAGATCTTATCTCTGAAACAAAAGCCCCTGAAGCATTAGTTTTATAAAGAATATAAAGATCATTAGTCTCCAAATCTAGTAAATCTACATCTACGTAATTATCTTTAGACACTAAAACGTACAATTTAAACATGCCATTAAAGATGGTAGTCTCGTATATAAAGTGATTATCCTTTGCATAAAAACCATAGCGTAACAAACGCTCTACATTTATTTTTCTTCCTCTAAAAATATTTGCAAACATAGCTATCCAAACAAAACTAGTGCTAAAAAATTTCTTATATATAATCTTAGATTCTACAAAAAGAACTATCCTCTTGTTTGTATCATTTTTCAAAAAAAATGCTGCGTTATACGCAGCATTTAAATCATCTAACAAAGGGTATTTTTTTAATAGCCAAACCAGTGTGCAGGTTCAGTGATGATCTGCGGGAATACTAAGCAGGCGATTAAGAATAAGAACTCTGCAATTAAGAAAGGACCAATTCCCTTTACAACCTGACCCATCTTTAATTTACTTACAGAACAACCAATGTAGAGTACTGTACCTACCGGAGGTGTTAATAAGCCTAAACATAAGTTTATGATCATGATGACTGCAAAGTAATAGACATCAATACCAGCAGCTTCAACAAGCGGGAATAATACCGGTGTGAAGATCAAGGTAATCGGGGTAATATCCATTACCATGCCTAAGGCTAAGAGCATAATGTTAAGTACGATTAAGAGTAAAATCTTATGCTCAACTAAACCTGACATTAACTCAACTAATTGAGCTGGAACGTCAGCCATGGTAATCATCCAACCTACTGCAGAAGCACCGCCGACAATGAACATCACAACTGCAGTGCTCTTCATAGCGTCATAACATAATTGTGGAATCTTAGAGAGCTTTAATTGACGATTGATTAAAGTTGAAACTAAGAAAGCATAAACACAGGCAACAGCACCACCCTCAGTTGGGGTAAAAGCACCCATACGAATACCGACAATAATAATAACCGGTAATAAGATTGCAGGGATTGCTTTAATAGTGAACCCCGGTAGGTCGAACCTTCGTCCTTGGTACAGAACGCGACCTGCACCTGGTTCATGGGGATGTCGGCGTCACCCACGCGCAGCAGGAAAACATCCTCGATGCCCATGATCGTCGAAACCTCCTTTTTGAACGAGTTGCCGTAAACGAGCGCTTCGAACGAAAACTTTTCCATGTCCTTGACCGCTTCGGTTTCGCTTGTCCAGTTGGGCCATGCGCAGTTTTCGTTCATGTCGACCACGATGTTGACCAGGGCCGCTTTCATAAAGACGAAATAGGCAGTTCTGGCGCTTTCGAGCACATCCATGCCGTCGGCCGAAACGATCGTCATCGGAAGCACGTAACGTTCCTTGTTTTCGATAGGCAGTTTGTCGAGGTTCTTGAATGTAAAGGCGAGCGGTTCGCTCTGGACCAGGATAAAATCTACCGTCAAAAGATTATCATATTCTTTCCGCAAAAAACGCTTTAACCCCGCTATCTGGCAAGGAGTCCCAGAAAATAAAACCGTACGCCCTATCTTCAAGAATTGTTCCGCTTTTTTAAAACTATCCCCTATCCGGCTCTGCACATATTTGCTACCTCGAAAAGCAGACAATCCCTCTACCGTCTCTGTACAATCATGCTTTACTTCCCAATTCTCATCAAAACCAGCCCCAAACACGACTCCACCCTCTCTGATAATCTCATTGGCTAAAGCCGTAAAGACGCCACCAGAAGAGCTTTGATAGCGTATTTCCTCACTCTTATTTTTAGCCGCACATACGACTATAGGCCTATTTTCTCTCGCTTGATGAATTACCGGACATACTTTTTCACATAATCCGCAATCAATGCAAACACTTTCATCTACCTTCGGATAAAGAAAACCTTCGTCATCCTCACGCATCCTAATGCATGATTTAGGACAACATTGCACACAACTGTTGCAACCACAACAGTCCCGCTTATCTGTAATATGTATCATACGATTAAAATCCCAAATACCAATTCAAGCACCAAGCCCTGTCAATTAACCTCATAATCTCAGGTCTCTATATCGTTATTTTTTTAAGAGGAGAGATAAACAAATTTCGTTCATACGCATTCATGCTCATAAACCAGAATAGTAGAGCATAAAGAACCACAAATACGGCCACTGAATAAATAAATACGACAGGTATAGTCAAATTTATCTCCCAATGATTTACAGTCCACAAACAAAGAATCACAAATATTACCGGCATTATCGACATTCTACCTATCTCACACCAAAAGCGAGAGATATCTATGCCTTGCCGACCTTTATAATAAATATTCATCACCAAGCCTTGTCCTAGCAACAAAGCGCCCGCCGTAGCGTAAGCACATCGTGCCATCTTCAATGGTAAAGTGGCGGCTGTCTTTAAACTGAACGGACTGTTCA
>URKL01000248.1 GCA_900548485.1 uncultured Succinatimonas sp. | reverse complement strand
TGTTGCCTACTGAAGAGTTGATAAATAAACTATCGCTCACTATCATGGCAGATGGCCCTGATACATGGCGGCCAGCTCACCCCGCTCGTCCGCCACCCCCACACGGAGGGCGGGGCCCATGAGGCAATTGCGGCATTAGCTAAACCGCCCCAACGATGACCTAAACAGGCTCGAGCAAAAGCAAAAAGATCTTTTGAGACTCCGCCTCTGTTCATAAAATTTCCCATCAGCAAGAAGAAAGGAATGGCCATTAAGGTAATACCTTTGACCTGATCATACATGCTAGATGGCAGACGGATCATGTTATTGAGTGTAGCTTCGCCCATACCAATATAGGTGGCAATGGAAATAAAAGCCATACTGCCTGCGGTAGTGACACCAATAAACAGCGTCACCAAGACACCCACGAACATGGCAAACATTATCATAAGAAGATCCTCATGATCAAAAGAAAGTGCGACGCAAGCGTCGCACCTAGGATTTTAAGAATTATTTGATAGCTTTAATCAGGTTATCAAGTTCTTCCTGACCGCAAAGATCAGCAATTTTCTTGTAGGCAGGACCCATCTTAGAGACAAAGCTTTCTTTATCAACATCATTGACACTCATGCCGTGCTCTTTAAGTTTGGCAATGATTTCAGCTTCTTGTCCTGGGATTAAAGTACGAGTGAGGTTTTGGGCATCAATAGCGGCTTTTTTGATTACTTCTTGAAGTTCAGGGCTCATATCCTCATAAACATCTTTATTGATGATTAAAGCCTGCATATCAAAGAAGTGGCCTGTAAGCGCTAATTGATTTTGGCACTCATAATATGAGTCAGCTAAAATTGTAGCTACAGGGTTTTCTTCAGCTGCAACAACTCCTTGCTTTAAGGATTGGTAAAGCTCAGAGTAGGCAATGGTTTGGGTATTTGCCTCTAAAGCATCAAAGGTTGCAAGTAAGCCTGCAGAGCCTGGAACACGGATCTTTACTCCTTTAAGATCGGATGCTTGTTTGACAACAATATCCTTTGTAGTGACGTGACGGAAGCCGTAGTCAAACATAGAGAGTGGCTTTACATTCATATTTTCCATCATATCGTCATGAAGCCATGGAAGGATATACTCATCGATAACCTTATGAGCCTGATCGTAGTCCTTAAATAAGAATGGGGCACTTAAGGCATTGATCTTAGGCATATAGGTGGCAAGATTTGATTGTGAAGCAATTACTAAGTCTACATCACCACCGGTTACACATTGATCGATAAGAGCTGGTTGATCGCCTAATTCAGATGCAGGGTAAACCTCAACTTTTACCTTGCCTGCAGTAGCTTCTTCAACTTTTTGTTTAAATAGTAAGGCTGCTTGGTTGTGGGCGTGACTTGCAGCGGCTGAGTGAGCTAAAGATAATTCCATTTCCGGAAAATCAGCAGCATTTGCAGATACTGCAGTAAATAAAGCTACGCTTGCGGCTAAGAGAGCAGGTTTAAATTTCATGAGTTGACTCCTTATTAGGCATTATTTTTGTTTGAAAATCTTTGACATCACTGATACTTGTTCTTGAGCTCGTGCAATTACGGCGGCAGTATCAGTTCCAGCAGAAATGAATTGGAAACCTAAATCATGCCAAAACTTTATATCATCTGGGGTATAAGCTGCGGCAACACCGATTGGTTTTGAGGCCTTATTACACTTATCAATAGCAATCTTCATAAGTTCTACAACTTTAGGATGCTTAGTTTGATTGAGTAAACCAATAGATCCTGAGAGATCGCAAGGTCCTACGATAAAGCCATCGCATCCCTCAACTTTCAGCATATTATCTAAGTCGTTGATAGCATCGATATGTTCAAGCTGAGCAAAACGGCACATAGCATCATTTGCTTCTTTGATATAGTCAAAAAGATCGATGCGTCCATAACCACAGGCTCGTTTAGGTCCAAAACCACGCTTTCCCAAAGGCGGATATAAACATGCATCCATAGCCTTTTTTAATTCTGCAGCTGAATTTACATTAGGGAAAATAATGCCATCAGGTCCCATCTCTAAAACTCTTTTAGCTAAAAAAGGTTCATTTTGTGGAACTCTGACAATAGAGGCTGCGCCTCCAGCTTTACAGGCTATGATCTGATTTAAAACGGTCTCATAATCCATAGCCTGATGTTCGGTGTCCACCCAGATAAAGTCAAAACCACAAGCGGCAACCATCTCAGCAATACAAGGTTCAGCAAAGTCAACCTCAAAGCCGATTAAGTTTTCACCCTTTAATAATCTTTCTTTAAATGAGTTCATAATCCATCCTTATGTTTTTTATCTTTTAAACAATCTAGTTGTAACTATTTAATTTTGCAAATAACGCAAGGTCTTTTCGCTAGATTTATTTTATTTTTAAGATCTTGAACTCAATTTTAAATATTTATTGATTTACACACTAAATCGGTTAAATCTTTAAGTGCACGTACTTCCTCTTTAAAGGTCTCTGTTAAAAGAGCTTCATCTTTAGTACGAGTCTTTAAGGTAATCGGTAAGCTTTGATAATGCTGTAAATAATATTTTGCATTAACAGGATAATATTGACGTTCAATTAAAGAAGTTACGGTTAATAAATCCTGGAGTTTTTGAGCTTTTTCATCATGAATATGATCACATAACCACGCATATTCACGCATTTGGAATGAAGCCATAACACCGCAAAAACCGTCGCAACCTGATAAAATTGAATCGCGTAAAGTAGAGGTATTAGCATTATAAATCTTAAGATTTGTACCTTTTACGGCTGCAGCTCTTTCTTTGAGTAAGCTAAGATCGCAACAGGTATCTTTTAAGAAGAAAAATCTTCCTGTATTTGCATACGATGGATGCCTCGTACAGGCTCTCATCTGCATCAATGGTACGGTCGAAGAG
>URKL01000247.1 GCA_900548485.1 uncultured Succinatimonas sp. | reverse complement strand
GGGCGCTGTTTGAGCAGCGGGAGGACAAAACCTACGCCCCTGTTTTGCATCATCCCGACCAGCTAAAACCGCCTGCATGATGCTGAATTTAAGAATAAAGCCAAGTCTTTAATTGAAGTCTTAGAAAATGTGGCTAAATAATTTTTGGGGGTATAGTTATGGATTTTTCTAAAATTTCCTCAAATATGACTGGTATTGATGCCGCCACCATGGCGGCGGAAGCTGCAAACCTTCTAAAGGATGTAAAGATTGATCCTGATGTTTTAGCTAATATAGCTAATGCTACAGGAGCTAACGTACAAAATAGCGGGATAGGTTCAGCTCCAACCTTGCAAGCTCCCGATGCTAAGGTCTTAGATAAGATAAGTACTCTTTCAACTGATGCTTTGATGTCGATGTTAGGTGCGCAAGAGCGTGAGACCACTGTAAAAACTGGTGTTGCCTCTTTACAAGCTAATGCCGATGAGGTTAAAGCAAAAAATGAAGAGCGTATTCAGAATTTACGTGAGCAGATTGAAAAGGCTGAAAAGGAAAAACATGCGAGTTTCTTTAAAAAGATCTTTAGTTGGGTTGCCTCAATTGTTTCAGCCGTTGTAGCCGTGGCCACTGTAGTCGTAGGTTTTATGACCGCTAATCCTTTATTGATAGTTGGAGGTGCGTTTTTAGCCATTAGTGCTGCCGATCAGATAACTCAGCTTGCGACGGGAAAAACGATGTTTACGCATTTTGCTGAAGTCTGTGGCGCTAACGAAAATGTTGCAGCTTGGGTAGGTTTAGGTCTTGGCTTAGCAGTAGGTATTACCGGTGCAATTTTATCTGGTGTGGGTATAGCTAAAAGTGCAGGCGCCCTTTCAAATGCCGCTAAAGCTATCAATTATGTAGAACAGGGTATTAATGGAGTTACTACTGTAGCTTCAGGTGCTGCCACAATTGCTACAAGTGTTTATGCCTATCAGGGGGCTAATTTAAAAGCCGCTAATAAAGATCTCGAAGCAATCTTAGCTAAATTACAGATGTTACAGCAGATGGATCTTGAGCATTTAGAAGCAATCATGAATAAGTATTCATCTATGGTCGAATCTGTCAATGAGATTGTAAAGCAAAATGGACAGACCTTAACTAAGGTTATGACCGGTGGCGCAGCCATGGCATAAAAGGGGGAATTATGACCAATATTCAAAATGTAACAATTGATAATATCAATCTATATAATCTAGATGAGGTTAAGCAACAGGCAAAAACTGCTGCTATTGCTAATCAAGGCCTGATTATCAATGATATCGATCCTAAACTTGAAAAGGTTTTAAACACTATTCCTGAATTGGCAGTACCTAAAAATACCTCCATTTCAGGTGACGATCTGCAAAAGTTAATCGATGTCTTAGATAGTGTTGATAATCTTTTAAAGAATTTTAAGTCAGGAGATGCTAGCTCTTCAAGCTTAGGCGGTTTTTATGGCATGGGCAGTATCATGGCCCAACTTAGCGCTCTAATTGTAGAGACCGCCGCACAGCAACGCGAGACTAATCGTCAGGAAGTATTAGCTCAGACTGATCTCTTAGTTGAAAATATCCATGAGCAGGCAGATAAAATGCGTGAGCAGGCTAAGAATCAGCTTTATGCTGGCATTGCGTCAGGTTTAGCCACCATGGGGCAAGGTGCTATGAGTATTGCAGGAAGTTTTAAAGCTATGAAAATTAATAAGACTGCCGGAATTGCGTCAGATGTGGCAAACTCGACGAACAATCCAGTTGTTCGTGGTGCGCATCAGTCTTTCGCTCAAGAGCTAAATACCAAGGCTACTCTTGTAAATGAGAAATTCACAGGTGGTGGTTCATTGATTAAGGGAGGTGGCGATTTAGTTGCTAGTGGTTTTAATTATTTGGCTGCGCGAGAAGGTGCAGAAATCAAAGATCTCGAAGCTGAGCAGGCTCGTATCAACGCTCAGATTGAGAACTTAAAAGCTATAAATGATTCTCTCAAGGAGTTGATTGATAAATCTATTTCAGTGTCATCTTCAATAATTGAGCAACAAAATAACACCACCTCTAAGATTTTAGGATAAAACTATGTCAGCGCAACTTATGATAGAAAGACTTTTAGAGCTTACACATTGGCAGGTAAGTCAAAAGAATGAGCTTAGCGTAAGCATCGAGCTTTTAGACTGTACCTTAGAGCTTGCAAGCCCGGATGGTCAGGCGCTTAGGTTGCGCGCAAAATTAGTTGAATTTCCTGATGATGAGGATGAGCGTTTAGCTTTATCTAAAAACTTTGCGCTCCACAATGTAGCCCTATGTAAAAGCTCTAGCGATCGAGTGGTAATTGAGGGGAATGCTTTTTTCTTAGAAGCAGTGATCCCTCCTTCTGATTTAGAAAATTTAGATATTGAAGCATGTGTGGAGACTTTTCTTGATAATTATGATTTTCTAAAAGCTACGGAAAATCATGAGAAAACGGATGTACCTTTTGATTTGACGATGTTGTTATAAATATCTAGTTTTAGCCTGATGTTTTAATTTTATTTATTGATGTAGTGAAAAAAATAAGTAAGAATATATTTAAATAAAGCCTATCAAGATCTCAATGTGAAATAAATTCCTGTAAAACATAAGATTTAGGGGCAAATCTTTATATATAATCGATATTATTTAGAGAAAAAAGCATGTGAGAGAGAATATGGGTTTAAAACTTAAAATGGCAATTAAAGCACTGCTTATAACTTCCTTAGTGCTTATTTCAAGTGCGCAGGCATATAGTTTTAAAAAAACTTATTCTCATTATTCAGATGCAGAACCTTTAAGTGCAGTCCTTACCGATTTTGCCAGATCTCAGGGGTTCTCTTCACAGATTTCAAGTAAGATTAGCGGAACTTTAAGCGGACGTTTTAACGATGAAGATCCTAATCGCTTTATTGAGGATGGTATTGAAGGTGGGCGACACAGTTTTGTATGGCAAGTATGCTGGTACCGAA
>URKL01000246.1 GCA_900548485.1 uncultured Succinatimonas sp. | reverse complement strand
TTAGGACATGTAGTTGATTTTCTTTTGTTTTATATTAGAACAGAGGAAAGTTTTTGGGCATATCCGGCCTTTAATGTTGCAGATATTGGGGTTTGTGTCGGTGCGGCAATTTTGATTATTGCCAGTATTTGGGGACAGGACTCTGAGGATGAAAAATGAGCTTTAAGATCCTACTTGCTAATGCCCGAGGTATGTGCGCAGGCGTATACCGAGCTATCAATACTGTAGAAAAGGCTTTAGATAAATATGGACCTAATAAGGTTTATGTTTTGCATGAAGTTGTTCACAATGCACATGTTGTAGCCGATCTCAAAAAACTAGGTGCTCATTTTGTAGATTCTTTAGAAGAGGTACCAATAATAACATTATTCCCTATACGAATTTGATCTTTGATATTGGTGCCACCTCAGTCAGTGCTGATTTTTTCAGCTCACGGTGTGAGTGAGGAAATTGAGCAACAGGCTCGTAATTTAGAGTTTACTATTATTGATGCTACCTGCCCAGTTGTTACTGGTATTCATCGTAAGATGAATTTAGCAGCAAAAAGAGGACAGGAAGCGGTGGTTATCGGACATCCTGGGCATCAGGAAGTTATCGGTACAATTGGTCAATATCTAGGTGATAAATCGAAAGTTCATGTGATTTTAACTGCAGAGGATGTTGAGAAGCTTAATCTTGATGGAGACAATGCTTTCTTTGCAACACAAACAACTTTATCTGTAGATGAAACCAAACGTACAGTAGCCGCACTAAAAGCACGTTTTCCAAATATTCAAGGGCCTAAATCTGATGATACTTGTAATGCTACACAGGAACGTCAAAATGCAGTTAGAGAATTGGCAAAACTTTGCGATATTGTAATTATTGCAGGATCTGCTAATTCTTCTAATTCAAATCGCTTGCGAGAGGTTGCTTTAGCAGAGAAAACTAAAGCCTATCTTATTGATGACAGCACGCAATTTGATCTTAAATGGCTTGAGGGCGTTAATAATCTAGGTCTTACTGCAGGAGCCTCTGCACCTGAATATGTTATTGACGATATCATAGCTTTTTTAAATGCGCATGGTGCTTGTTGTTGCGAAAGCGTTGGCCCTCAAGCGCATGATCGAGTGTTTCCTTTACCTAAAGAGATTTAGTTTTTTCATTGCCCTCGTTAGTAATAATGAGGGTTTTTTATCAAATTTTGGGCACACAAAACCTCATACTTAAGTTTAAGGATGTAGTGTGCCGAATTTGCTGAAGGCTTTGGAATATTCTTTAAACAGCTTGAATATAAGCAAAAGAAGAGAAGACAAATATTTTTAAAGATAAATCCAAAGAATACGAGCAGGAAATGTCCAAAATGTGGACATATATCGAAAGATAATAGAGTTTCCTAAGCTATATTCTTATGTATAAACTGTGGATATACAGCCAATACGGATGAAAACGTAGCGGGAAATATCCTAAGGGCAGGACTTGCCCGGCTAGCGCAGGAAGTGAACTTTTAAAAGAGTCAGCACTGCGAAAGAACTGAAACTAGATAGTAATATCTAGCAGTAGGAATCCCCTTGCTTTAGCAAGAGGAGGAAGTCAATGAATCCTGATAATATTTAAGCAAATCACATATGGAATATTCAAGGAGCTGTTTGTGAGTGATTCTTTTGAAACTTTAAGCCTCCATGCAGGCTATACCCCAGAAAATGGTGGTCCTCGTGTTTTACCTATTTGTCAAAGTACCACCTTTAGATATGAGTCAACTCAGGCTATTGCGGATCTTTTTGATTTAAAGGCTCCAGGCTTTTTTTATACCCGTTTAGCTAATCCTACAGTAGATGCAGTTGAGAAAAAAATCGCCGCTTTAGAAGGCGGTGTAGGGGCAATGTGTACTTCCTCAGGTCAGGCTGCAACTTTAACTGCAATTTTAACTTTAGCAAAAGCTGGCGATCATATTGTATGTAGCTCTAGTGTTTATGGTGGCACATTTAATTTAATGGCTGTTACTTTTAAGCGTATGGGTATAGAGGTCAGCTTTGTTGATCAGACTGCCTCTGATGAAGAAATTTCACAAGCTTTTAAAGACAATACTAAGGCTTTCTTTGGTGAAACTATCGCAAATCCGGCATTAACAGTTTTAGATATTAGCCGTATGGCTAAGATTGCTCATGCGCATCAGGTACCTTTAATTGTTGATAATACTTTTGCTACTCCTTATTTGTGTCGTCCTTTTGATTTTGGTGCTGATATTGTGGTGCACTCTACAACTAAATACATGGACGGACATGCAGTACAGGTTGGAGGAGTTGTTGTTGACAGTGGTAAGTTTGATTGGGCTAAATCTGATAAGTTCCCTGAGTTTGTAACACCAGATGATTCTTATCATGGTTTAATTTATACAGAAGCTTTTGGCAATATGGCTTATATTGTTAAAGCTCGTGTGCAGATTATGCGTGATTTAGGTTTATGTCAGACTGCACAAGGTGCTTTCTATATCAATTTAGGCTTAGAGACTTTATCTTTACGTATCAGACGTCATAGTGAAAATGCTTTAGCTGTAGCTAGGCATTTAGAGAATCATCCAAAGGTTTCCAAAGTAATCTATGCTGGCTTAGAGTCTTCTCCATTCCATGATCTTTCAAAGAAATATTTAAAAGATGGTATGTGTGCTGGAGTCTTGTCATTAGAGTTAAAAGGCGGACGTCAGGCAGGTTCTGCTTTAATCGATCATGTAAAACTGGCCTCACCAGAGGTTCATGTAGCTGATATTCGTACTTGCTTATTACACCCAGCAAGTTCTACTCACAGACAATTGTCTGATGAGCAATTAGTCGCCTGTGGTATTACTCCAGGTTTAGTAAGATTATCAGTAGGATTAGAATCTTTAGAGGATATTATTGCTGATTTAGATCAGGCTTTAGAGAATATCTAATTTTTTTAAATTGATGACAAAATTTTTTAGTAAAAAAAGACCTATCTTTCTCGGATTTTGTAGATTTTTTATGAGACACTAATCCGAGTTCATTTTAAATCCGA
>URKL01000245.1 GCA_900548485.1 uncultured Succinatimonas sp. | reverse complement strand
CCACAGAAGTCTGTTCAATGCCCTGGGATTTACCGAAGAAGAGAGACCCTGTTTAAAAAGAACTAATATGATTTTTTATAAGCCTTTATGCAAAAATTTGCATTAAATTTTACAACCTTGCTCAAAATCTTAAAACAAATTTTCCCGACGCTTTAAATTCGCACTTATAATCTAATCACAATTTGGTTTTAACGTTTTTTTTACATCTAACATGGCAAATATTACCGAGATAGCAAAAGCTTTAAATATTGCCCCATCAACTGTATCAAGGGCACTAAAGAAACCATCAATGGTTTCTTTAGAAACTCGTCATAAAGTTTTGCAAATGGCTGAAAAATTAGGCTATCTGCAACAATTACGTGAAGGTGCAGCTGTTGCAACTTCTAGTAAGCTTATAGGCGTGATCGTTGCCGATATGACAAATCCCTTTTCTAATCAAATTGTAAAATCAGTACACGATACCTTAGAAGATAAAGGTTATTCAGCCATTGTTGGTTGTAACTACGAACACAGTGGTTATGAAAATAAGCTTTTAAAACAATGGGCTTCATTAGATCTTTTAGGTTTAGTCATCATGCCTTCGGCAAAATTTGCAAAAACTGTAAGCTCGATTGAACTTAATTTACCGGTGGTTTTAGTAGATAGAGATTGTCCCGATCTCCCTTTTGACAGTGTTATTGAAGATAACCGTTTTGGTACAGCTCAAACTTTAGAACACCTTGAGAATTTGGGACATAAAAAAATCGTATTTATTTCAGGATCTCGTTCGGTATATACATTTAACGAACGATGTATTGGTGTTGAAGAAAGTAATGTTGATGCAGAAATCATTGAAATTGATTCTGATATTTACGATGACTTATTAATTGGTGCCTTTGAGCAAACTAATATTTTAATGATGCGTAATAACGCCCACCGACCTACAGCAATCATTGGTGCAAATAACGTTATTACCTCCGGAATCTTATATGCCTTAAGTCTAAAAGGCATGAAAATACCTTTAGATGTATCTGTTATTGCATATGGTGATAGCGAGTGGTGTCGTTTTTATCCCACCCCGATTACCTCAGTATGCCAGCCTGTTGAAGAAATGGGCCGAGTTGCAGCAAATTTGCTTTTAGATCGCATTGAAGGCAATGCACAAAAACAACAAAGAATTTGTTTGAAATCTATGTTAATGCGTAGAGCTTCAACCTCCGATATTAATAAAATTTAGTCTTTTGTGGTGAATATAATGTTAGATTTTTCAAAATATAAAGATAAGATCATCAAGTGTGCTGGATTAGGTGAAGTTTTATTTGACGTATATCCTACTGGTCCTAAAATTGGTGGTGCTCCGGCTAATTTTGCTTACCACTGTCAGCAAAATGGACTTAAAGCTATGGCCATAAGCTCTGTTGGTAAAGATAAATTAGGTTTTATGGCTCGTGATCTTTTAGCTTGTAGATATCTGCCAGCTTTACTTTTGGAAAATGATAAACCCACAGGTGCGGTAAATATTGAATTAAGCCAAGATGGTGTCCCAAGTTACACTTTTTTAGACGACACCGCCTATGACAATATCCCTACTACCGATTTATTGTTAGAAACCGCTTCTACTTTAGATATGGTATGTTTTGGTTCTTTAGCTCAGCGTAATTGCATCTCTCATAAAACTATTATGAATGTTTTAGATGCTATGCCTAAAGATTCTCTTAAAATTTTTGATGTAAATTTACGTCGCAATTATTACTCTAAATCTATCATTGAAGAATCTTTAAAGCGTTCTCAAATATTTAAATGTAACGAAGATGAATTACCAATTTTATGCGCTTTGGCAGATCTAAAAGAAACAAGTTGCAACGCTTATAATCAATATTTAAAAGATCTAGGTATTAAGTGTTTTGTTTTCACCGAAGGTGCAGTACAAAGTACAGTTTATCTAAACAATGAAATTTCTGTACTCAAAACCCCTGTTGTAAAAAATGTTGTAGATACTGTAGGTGCTGGAGATTCATTTACTGCAACTTTAATAAGCCAGCTTATGAAAGGTAAATCTTTAAGGGAAGCTCACCGCAAAGCCGTAGATTTAGCAGCTTATGTTTGTACTCAAAAAGGCGCTATGCCTGATGTTCCCGATGAGTTTGTAAAATAATTAAAAGGCTCCCATTTTTAAGTAAAAATTGGGAGCTTTTTAGTTTTTAAGTTCTCATAAAAATGACAGTCTTTTTTTTAGCTACTCTTTTTTCTTCACTCAAATTTTCTACCGTATAAAAAATTTTATCTAAAAATAATTTGTTTTTATAAAAGCCTCTTATTAGTTTTTTGACATTTAAATATAAATTTGACAGCAAATTTTAATACATACATTTACATAATTTTCATTTTTATTTAATAAGATAAACAGCAAATAAATCTAATTTATTTTTGTATATATGTATTAATAGCCACATAATCATTTTGTAGCAATTATGATAAAATACGTCAAATTTATGACATAACCGGTAACTGCATATAAATGGAGGTTTTTATGCGTAAATATAACAAAACAACTTTAACTAAGGCTATATCCATAGCTTTATTGGTAGATTTACCCGCTGTTGCTATAGCTGCTGATACATATGGAGTTAATGCTTCAAATGAAAATATCATCATTAGTAATAAAGATATTATTGAAAATGTGAATTATGGCGTTTTAGTAAGTAATGGTTATAATGCAACGGTTAATGCTGGCGATCTCACCATTAACGCAGATAAGGCTGCAGCTTATATTAAAGAAAAAAATTATGGTACCATCAATTTAAATACCTCAGGAAATCTTAATGCAAATATAAATGGGGGGGGGGGTAACTGATGGATTTTACATTAAATCTAACTCCGACTCTAAAAGTGCGAATTCTATTGATGCAAAAGCTAATAATGTAACTTTAAATATTAAATCAAACTCTACAACATCTCGCGGTTTATTTGTTGATAGCACACCCATAACTACGGCTGCTCCCAGTTGGGCGACGACCACGAGAATACAAAGAAAAT